>JAFUYV010000029.1 GCA_017476945.1 Fretibacterium sp. | reverse complement strand
TACCGTCAGAGCGCGAGGCCCTGGCCCACCCAGCCAGCGACAGCAGGACGACGATGAGGGGGAACGCCACGCCGCCGCTCATCTCCCCTGCCGCTAATCCCCTTCCGCTTCCGTCACGGGGGCGGAAATTTTATATGATAAAATAAGCTGGTAAGGGGCCCGGGTAAGATTGCAGGGGCTTGCCTAACGGGAAGTCCGCCCGCAGAAGGGAGGGATGGCAGATGCCGAAGAAGCGGAAGCGTCCCGAGACGAAGCGGTGGCGAGACTACCTGCCCAAGGTGAAGTTTCTCGCCACTGCTCTTTTCTTCCTGGCACACTTCATTCTCATAGTCTTGGAAATTATCAAGGTATGGAATGAACTTGCCGGTTAGAACCGGGAGCATCACGAAGCCCTGAGGCTTCAATGTTCCAAAATAGGGTTCAGCTCCCCTTTCGCTGGCCCTATTTTATCACAAAACCGCCACGGCAGATATCCCCTTAACGCGACTTTCCATTTGAGGAGGGGGCTCTTCAAGAGAGTCGTCAGAGCGCGAGGCCCTGGCCCACCCAGCCAGCGAGGGACAGCAGGACGGCGACGAGGGTGAACGCCACCTCGCCGCCGCTCATCTCCCCTATCCTTGAGGACATGCGAAACAGATGGACGCCAAACGTCCGCCGCATGGGGAACAGAAACGGCACCGTGCCACAGCAGGCGTCCTCCAGGATGTGAAGGACGCAGCCCATCAGCCAGAACGCGGCGCAACTCCACAGAACCCCCTCCCCGCCATCCAGCAGCGCCGCAGCGACGGGCAGACCCCACCCGGCGCGACGAAAGCAGAACAGCGCCAGCGCCAGCCACGGCACGAACCAATGCGTCAGCCGCCGGTGATAGCGGTTACGATTGCGGCCCCAGAGCGTGCGCTCAAGGGAGTCCGGGAGGGTAGCCCCGAACAGGCTGAAGGCCGCGGCGAGAGGCGAGCCGGTCGCCCCGCCCACAACCATAAAGGTGACGATCCTGTGCCCCCGCCCGGTCATCCGCGGCCCCCTGACTCAGGGCTTACGCTTGTACGCCGCAGCCGCTGCTTCAGGGCCACGAAAGCGTCAATGGCATCTATCAGCCCCATCTCAATTTTGCAGAGCAGACGGTAGATAAGGCAGGTTAGTTTATTTTTGAACACGTAGCGGGAGGCAAAATAATTTTCGGATTGTTCCCCATGTTGTCTCATCGTCCGGCTTAAAAGGATTTTGTCCGTGGTATGGCTTCCGTAATGGACAAAGGAAATCGTAGGGTCAACCCCTACCTTTTTACCTAATTTCCCTACCCTCTTTGAGAGAATATCCTCCTCATGATATAGAAACGTGTTCTCGTCAAACAGCCCCACTCCCTCAAAATCCCTTGAGTTAATGAAGAAAAGAGCCCCTTCAACAGCGCCGGTTTGAAAGAAAGAACTATGCCGCTTCAACGTCTCAGATAAGTAAGCCTCATACTTTTTCTGCACAGGACTTTTCGCCAGGAGCTGTATATTCTTAAATAGTTGTTTTGCGAACAGCAACATCAAGTTCGTCCCCACATAGCTAATTGAGGAAATTTTATCCCGAAAGAGTCCCGATGCTGTTCTCTCCTCCCAGAAGGGATGTTTGCCCGGCTTGCCCTCGGCGTTGAGTTGCAGCCCCGTGATGATGGCGTAATCAGGGTTCTCCTGGAACAACTTTTTGATCTTTGCCACCAACTCGTTCTCAAACGAGATGTCCGGGTTAGCAATCGCGATCAGGTCCACGCCCGCGTGCTCCAGAAGATACCTCGCCCCGATGTTGTTGCCGAAGGCGTACCCGCCGTTCCGCGGGGACAGGAGGACCCTGACCTTCCCGCCCTCGCAGTCCCGTAGCCTCTCATAGGAGCCGTCCGTGGAGCAGTTGTCCACGACGGCGATGGCGTCCAACTGGTCGAAGCCACGAATGTGCTCCACCAGCGCTCTTGTCGTCTCGAAGTCATTGTAGTTCAGGATAACGACGCCGCACCTCATCAGAGCACGTCCTCCCTCATTTCCCCACACAGAAGCGGCTGAAGATGGAGTCCAGAAGGGCACCGGCATCGCCGCCTATCCCCAGGAGGCGCTCCAGCGCAACGCGAGCCTCGCCCAGCAGACCCGCTGTCACATCCTCCCCCACGCCCCCGGACACCGCGGCCTGAGCCTCCTCCACAGCGCGGGCGCACGCGCGGATGTCCCCAAGCTGGCGCGCGGTGACGTTGAGCCCTCCCTCCAGGACGCTCCCCCTCCGGGCAGCCCCCAGGACGGCCTCCTTCAACTCCTCAAGGCCCTCCCCCGTCCTGGCAGACAAGCGGACAAGGGGCCCCGCGCCCGGCGCGGCGGCGCGTACGTCCTCCAGCGTGACGGCGTGGGGCAGGTCCGCTTTATTCAGGGCAACGACAGCCCCCTCGGGGATAATCTCATCCGGCGCCAGCGGGCGGGAGCCGTCCAGCACCCACACGGGGACGTCCGCCCCCTCCAGCGCCTCGCGAGCACGCTCGATGCCCAAGGCCTCCACCGCGCCGGGGGCCTCAGCGCCAGCGTCCCCCCGTCCCCCGCGAAGCCCCGCCGTGTCCACCAGGCGGACGGGGACGCCCGCGCCCCACACAGCCCCCTCCTCAATGAGGTCGCGCGTCGTGCCCGGCTGGTCCGAGACAATGGCCCGGTCCCGTCCCAGGAGCGCGTTCAGCAGCGAGGACTTGCCCACGTTGGGCCGCCCGCAGAGCACCACGCGCACGCCCTCCCGCAGCAGCATCCCCGCGGAACAGCGGCTTTCCAGGTCGCTCAGCCTCCGGCTCAGACCCTCAAGGGAGCGCAGGAGCGCCCCGGCGTCCACCGCGGGGGGCTCTCCCTCAGGGAAGTCCAGCCCCACCTCAATGTCCCCCTGAAGGCGCAGGAGCTCGTCACGGATCTCGCGCGCCTGGGCGGACAGCTCCCCGGAAAGGGTGCGGGCCGCGGCGCGCAGGGCCTCCGCGCTGCGGGAACGGATAACGCCCAACACCGCCTCGGCCTGGGAGAGATCCAGACGCCCGTTGAGATACGCCCGGCGGGTGAACTCCCCCGGCCCGGCCAGGCGGACAGGCACGGCGGCACGGCTGAGAAGCGCCTCAAGGCACATCCGGGCCACGAGCGTCCCCCCGTGGGTGTGGACCTCCACCACGTCCTCGCCCGTGTAGCTCCGGGGGGCGGCGAAGTACACCGCCAACACGCGGTCGATGGCCTCCCCTGAGGCATCAAGCAGCGCCGCCAGGCGCATCTCACGCGGCGGGGGGAAGCCTTTGGGCCCAAAGCGCAGGACAGCCCCCGCCGCATCCACGGCCCCCGGCCCTGAGACGCGGACGACAGCGATCCCCGCCTCGCCCCACGCCGTCGAAACCGCCGCGATCGTCTCCGTTTCCGTGTTAATGATGTTGCTGGTTGCGCAGGGCGCCGGGGCCCCCGCTACGCGGGCTGGGCGAGCAGCCATGCCTCGGCCTTGGCGCGGCTGTTGACCTTGCCGGTCCCCACGGCCATGTCCAAGCCGTCCAAAAGCTCGCCGACGCGCCGCCCCGGCTTTATGTCCAGGAGGCTCATCACCTCGCGGCCCGTCAGGTAGCGCCCCGCGCCCTCCGTCTGAAGCGCCACGGCGTCAAACCGGCGCAGCACCTGGGTGAGGTTCCAGCGGTTGTCGTCCAGCATCTCGCGGTAGGAATCGGCGAGGCCCTCGGCCAGCGCCACGCACTCCGCAAACTCCAGAGCCACCCGCACCGCGGCGGGGCTGTGCTCCAGAACAGAGGAGCAGAACTGCGTCTCGGTCCTGGGCTCGTAGAGGTTAGGGTAGCGGCCGATGATCGCCGTCACCTCGCTGATGGTCTCGGCGGGGATGTTCCAGCGGGTGAGGTAGTCCGAGACGAGGCGCTCCGTCCTCTGACGGTCCCACTGTTCGACGGACCGCGCGCCGACGCGGCTGAACAGGCCCGCCAGGATGAAGGCATCGCTCTGCATGAACTTGTTGGTGGCCAGGCGGGACTCGATGACGCGGAGCGTCGCCAGGACGTGTTCAAAGAGGGTGCGCCCCTCCTTGTCCCTCACGTTCTTGAGGGCCTCCAGATCCGGGATGAAGAAGGGCAGAAGCCCGTAGGAGTCGCAGAGCATGAGGAAGCGCCAGGGGTGGTGTTTCATGCCGCGGATGACCTCGCGGCCCCAGCGCTCCGGGGCAAGGCCGTCCAGACGTTCGGGGTGCGCGTCCAAAAAGCGGCGGACGTCGGACTCCGTCTTCCAGAAGACGTCCATCTCCAGCTCCGCGGCGAAGCGCAGCATGCGGGCGACGCGCATGGGGTCCTGCTTGATGAGGCCGATGTCGTCACCCGTGAGGCGCAGGACCTTGTTGCGGATGTCCAGCCGCCCGCCGAAGGGATCGACCACGCCGCCGTCGCTCCGCAGGGCGATGGCCTCGATGCTGAAGTCCCGGCGGGCCAGGTCATCCTCGATGGTCTGCCCCTGAAGGGGAAGGCCCTTGAAGGGCGTCTGCGCGTCCCCCAGCGTGCCGCGCAACACGGGGAAGGGGCCGCGTACATCGACCGTCCCGTCCACCACCGCGGCCACCCGGTCCAGGTCCTGGGTGTCCAGGGCCAAGGTCAGCGTGGCGGGCTGCTCGCCCATCTCGATCATGCGGACCGTGTCCCCGACCAGCCACGCCCTGACGCCGGTGTCCTCCACAACCTTGAGCAAGTTCATGTAGTCCCTCATCTGCAGCACCGATCCTTTCGCACGAACGGGGGCGCGATTTCCGCCCCGGCTTACCCCCCGGCGGCCGGGGGGAGACCTCTTAAATTGACTGAGGGGACTTCCCGTCTTCCGTTCCCCCCGCGCCTGCTATGCCTATGCCGTCATCAGCGCCCAGCACGCCCATCGGGCGGAGCTTTACGTGCAGGAGGAAGATCGCCCCAAGAACGGTCCACAGGATCAGGCACAGCCAGGACTGCCAGCCCATGGCACAGTTCAGGCCGGGGATGGGGATCAGGAGCAACAGCGCGAAGAAGACGGAGAAGCCGAAGCCCAGCCCCCCGAAGGTCGTGATGTCCCTCCGCCCCTCCTGACGGGCGTACTTCCACGCCGCCAGGGACGTGTAGCCAAAGCCGATGGCCCCGCCCAGGGAGGACATATCGACGGCCCAGCCCAGCACCGTCCGCCCCATGAAGGGCACGAACAGGGAGATGACCATGCAAAAAAACGTCGCGTTGGCGGGGACCCCATGCCGGGTCAGCCGCCCAAACCACCGGGGCAGCATCCCCTCCCGCGCCATGTTGTACAGCAGGCGGCTGGTGGCGACGTAGAAGCCGATAATGCTTGTGGCCGCGGCGGAGAACGCGGCAAGGCCCCACAGGACCGAGCCCGTCTCCCCCATCAGCCGGTGCGCGGCAAAGGCGGTGGGCACGGACGCCATCCCCCTGAGGTAGGGCAGGCCATAGATGTACTCCACCCACGTCGAGTAACCCACCGGGATGGCCAGGGCCGCCATGAGCGTCATGGCGATGTAGAAGAACGCGCCCATCAGGATGCTCGTGTCCATGATGACCTTGACCTTCTCCCGCGAAAAACTGCCCTCCTGGGAGAGCGTCGGCACCACCTCAAACCCCACGAAGGCCCAGGGCGAGATGGCAATCACGGAGAACATCTGCATGAAGACCCCGTTGGGGGAATTGGGCAGGAACAGGGGCCCCAAATCCTCGTGCAGGACCTTGCCCGGGTTCAGCATGGCTCCAATGACCATGGCCAGCACCCCCACCAACTGAAGGGCGACGAGCGTGATCTGCACCTTCGCCAGGATGGCGATGTTCAGCGCGGAGAAGAGGGCGAACACGACCAGCGCCCCCATCGCCAGCAGCACCTCGCCCATGTAGACCTCATAGCCCGCGACCGTGTAGTGGAAGCCGAACTGGAACAGGGAGCCCGTCATGGTCCGCGCCAGGAGATGGAGCGCCGTCGCGTTGAGCGGGAGGATGCAGATGTAGCAGAACCCCAGGAACCACGCGAAGATGAACCCATGCACCCGGCCAAAGGCACGGGTGGCGTAGGTGAACTGCCCGCCCTCGTCCGGGAACCTCTGGAGCATATAGTAGTAGCAGTAGGAGATATTCAGCATGATGAACGCGCCGATCTCGATGGCGAACATCGAGCCCAGAGGGCCCGCCCGCCGCAGGAAGGTGCTCCCCGGCATGATGAAGGAACCCCACCCGATGAGACAGCCGAACGTGAACGTCCACACCCCCAAAGGGGTCAAATTACGTTTGAGTTTTTCTTTGTGTTGTATCATCATCTTTAGCGCCAAAAGTGCCGGGCGCGCCGGAAGTAAAATATCCCTCCAGGCAAGCTCCACAACACCAATGCCATGCAGGATTCCCTCGCGACGGAACAACCCGGCGCGGGAATCGAAACCGTAAGGAAAAACGCCAACGCCGCAGAGAGGATGAAGCCCGGCAGGCCGAGGACAACGACGCCCCGCCGGCCATCCCGGATTGCGTGCTTTCGCGCCGCGGGGCACGTGCACGCAAAGCTGACCGCCCCTCCGAGGGAGGCCGTGTCAAAGGCCCAGTTCAGCACCGTCCGCCCCCTGAAAGGAGCCAGGACGGCAGCGCCCATGCAGAACAGCTTTGCATGGAAGGGGGAACCGAGGTCGTTCAGCCGCGCGAGCCAGGCGGGGAGCGCCCCACCCCGCGTCAGGGAGCACAGCAGGCCGCGCCTGAGCTGCCGGGTCATGACGCCACGACCTCGCCGGCCCTGTCCCGCCTGCTGAGGAAGAAGGCCGCCCCCAGCGCGGACCACAGGACCAGGCAGATGTACGACTCCAAGCCGATAGAACAGCCCAGGGCGGGGATGGGGACCAGGAGGACGAACGCCAGCGCCGCGGAGAGGAGGAAGCCCAGCAGCCCGAAGACCGCGATGTCCCGCCGTCCATCCTGAAGGGCGTACTTCCGCGCCGCGAGGCACGTGCACGCGAAGCTGAGCGCCCCCCCGAAGGAGGCCATGTCGAAGGCCCAGTTCAGCACCGTCCGCCCCATGAAGGGGGCCAGGACAGCGGCGGCCATGCAGAACAGCGTCGCGTGGAAGGGGGTGTTGCGCCTGTTCAGCCGCGCGAACCAGGCGGGGAGCATCCCGTCCCGCGCCAGGGAGTACATCAGGCGGCTGGTGGCGACGTAGAAGCCGATGATGCCCGTCAGCATGGCGCTCGTCGCGGCGATGGTCCACACCCATATGCCGGCATCGCCCATGAGGTGGTACGCGGCGTAGAGCGTGGGGACGGACACGATCCCCGCCTTGTTGGGGAGGTCGTAGATGTAGCCCCGCCAGTCCAGGTAGCCCACCGGGACCGACGCCGCCAGGAACACCAGCGCGATGTAGACGAAGGCGCTGCACATGATGCAGGTGTCCATCAGGACCTTGGCGTCGTCCAGCGAGAAGCGCGTCTCCTCGGCGAACTGCGGGGTCGTGTCGAACCCGACGAAGAGCTG
This sequence comes from Fretibacterium sp., assembly GCA_017476945.1. Lineage (GTDB taxonomy): Bacteria > Synergistota > Synergistia > Synergistales > Aminobacteriaceae > JAFUYV01. Next base: position 1,133 of record JAFUYV010000029.1, on the reverse strand, counting down.
CGGGGCCGTCACGGCCACGGCGATGATCTGCAGGGGGATGCTCTCGTCCGTCTGAAACATGGGGTAGAGGTTGCCCGTGAGGGAGCGCGGGTGGAACACCACGGACACCACCATCAGCACCACCCCGCCCAGAAGGAGGACGGCCAGCACCGTCTGTATGTTCCCCACGATGTTGACGTCCAGCGCCCCGGCCAGGGCGAACAGCACCACGGGGACGAGGGCCAGCAGAAGCTCGCCCATGTAGACGTCGTAGCCCGCGATGGTGTAGTGGAAGCCGAACTGGAGCCGCTCGCGGAGCAGCACGCGGCCCATCAGCCCCAGGGCCGTCGCGTTGAGCGGGATGACGCACAGATAGCACAGGCCGAGGAACCACGCGCAGAGGAAGCCCATCCCCCGGCCGAAGGCCATCCGGGCGTAGACGTACTCCCCGCCGCTGACGGGGAACTTGCGCAGCATGTAATGGTAGCTGTAGGAGAGGATCAGCATGACGAACAGCCCAATCTGGATCGCGATCATGGACCCCATGGGGCCCGCGCGCCTCAGGAAGACCGTCCCCGGCATGACGAACGCGGCCCAGCCAATGGTGCAGCCAAAGGCCAGCGCCCATACGCTGAACGGCGTCAGCCTTCGCTCAAGCCTCTTATCGTCAAGCCTTCTATCCGGCCCTGCATCGAGTTTTTCCACCGGCAATTCCATCAATAATCCCTTTCGTCCTTGGTGCATAGATGCCTGTCCTTTAGCATTATATCACGGAGGTGTATGATATACTTATTTTTACAGTAAGCGCTAAGGAGAGATGAGGTTTGACAAGTTCGATTTGGCTTAACGCGGCGGTCCTGCCTTTTCTGCTGGTGTTCGGTGCCTCCCTGTCCAGCAGATTTGCGGTGTCGGGGAACGTGAACCGCCGCTTCCTCGCCCTGACGTGGTCCACCTTCCTGGCCGCGTCGCTGGACGTGGCGCTGCGCCTGATGAACCTCCTCTCCCCGCTGGGGCGCCCCCTCATCACGATGGGCTACGCCCTGGCTGTCAACATCAGCGCCTACTGCCTGATGCGCTACGTCGCGGCCTACGTCCATCAGGGGGAGTGGCGCGGGTTGAAGTTCAACACCTTCCTGCTGTGGCTCAGCGCGGTC
>JAFUYV010000228.1 GCA_017476945.1 Fretibacterium sp. | reverse complement strand
GTTCAGGGCAGCCAGTTCCAGCGGCCGCTGTTCGAGTTCAGCGGAGCCTGCGCCGGTTGCGGCGAGACGCCCTACGTCAAGCTCATCACCCAGCTCTTCGGCAGCCGCATGATGATCGGCAACGCCACGGGCTGCTCCTCCATCTGGGGCGCGTCCGCGCCGAGCATGCCCTACACCACCGACGCCAACGGCCACGGTCCCGCGTGGGGCAACTCCCTGTTTGAGGACGCCGCGGAGTACGGCTTCGGCATGAAGCTGTCCGTCAACGTCAAGACCGGCTACCTGGAGTCCGCGGTGAAGAACCTGCTGAAGATGGACGACGTGCCCGCGGACGACAAGGCGATCCTTCAGGAGTGGCTGGACACGCACCTGGACGGCGAGAAGTCCGTCGAGAGCGCGGCGAAGGTCGAGGAGCTGCTGGAGAAGGTGTTCTGCGGCTGCGGCTGCGAGGAGCACCAGCACGCGGCGATGGGCGAGGCGGCGATGAAGGAGTTTGCGACCATCGCGGAGTACCATGACTACCTCGTCAAGAAGTCCGTGTGGGCGTTCGGCGGCGACGGCTGGGGCTATGACATCGGTTACGGCGGTCTGGACCATGTCCTGGGCAGCGGCGACGACGTGAACATCCTCGTCCTCGACACGGAGGTTTACTCCAACACGGGCGGTCAGTCCTCCAAGTCCACCCCGACGGCGGCCATCGCGCAGTTCGCGGCCAGCGGCAAGCGCGTCCGCAAAAAGGACCTGGGCCGCATGGCGATGACCTACGGCCATGTGTACGTGGCGCAGGTTGCGATGGGCGCGGACAAGAACCAGCTCCTCAAGGCTCTGAAGGAGGCCGAGGCGCACAAGGGGCCGTCCCTGATTATCGCCTACGCGCCCTGCATCAACCACGGGCTCCGCGCCGGCATGGGCAAGACCCAGGCGCAGGAGAAGAAGGCGGTCGAGGCGGGGTACTGGCACCTGTACCGCTACAACCCCGACCTGGCGAAGGAGGGCAAAAACCCGTTCACGCTGGACTCCAAGGCCCCGACGGCGGACTATAAGGAGTTCCTGATGACGGAGAACCGCTACCGCGCGCTGAAGCTGAAGTTCCCGGAGATCGCGGACGAGCTGTTTGATCAGGCGGCCCGCGAGGCGAAGGAGCGCTACGAGAACTACAAGGCGCTGGCCGAGATGGGCGCGCAGCCCGTCAAGGCGTAAAGCGTTTGACCCATTATCCTCTCACCCCCGCCCGCTCAACCGGGCGGGGGCTTTTCTGTCTATGTCGCTGTCCCGCGAGATATGTTAAACTTGATACGATTTTAAGAAGAGCGGCCTTGAGGGGACGGGCGGGGGATGTCGTCGTTGTTTTATAGGCCTTCGTTTGGAGTGCCCCTCGAATCAATTTTAAAAAGGAGATGGCAGATTGAACTTCCAGGAGATCTACTTCCGGCTTCAGCACTTCTGGAGCCAGCAGGGCTGTGTCATCCAGCAGCCCTACGATATCGAGGTTGGGGCGGGGACGATGAACCCCGCGACGGCGCTGCGCGTCCTGGGACCAGAGCCCTGGCGCGTCGCTTACGCGGAGCCCTCCCGGCGGCCCGCCGATGGGCGCTACGGCAAGAACCCAAACCGCCTTCAGCACTACTATCAATATCAGGTCATCATTAAGCCGGCCCCGGCCAACATCCTGGACCTCTACATTCAGAGCTTGCTGAGCCTGGGCATCGACTCGTCCGAGCACGACATCCGCTTCGTTGAGGACGACTGGGAGAACCCCTCCACCGGCGCGTGGGGCCTGGGCTGGGAGGTCTGGCTCGACGGAATGGAGATCACGCAGTTCACTTACTTCCAGCAGCTTGGCGGCCTCGACATGGAGGCCGTCCCCGCGGAGCTGACCTACGGCCTGGAGCGCATCGCCATGTACGCCCAGAAGGTCGAGAACGTCTATGACCTGAATTGGGTGGGCAAGGTGAGCTACGGCGACGTACACCTTCAGGGCGAGATCGAACATTCGCACTATAACTTCGAGGTGGCGGACACGGAGATGCTGTTCCAGCTCTTCCAGATGTATGAGGCCGAGGCCGGGCGCATCCTCGACAAGGGCTTTGTCCTCCCCGCCTACGACTACGTCCTCAAGAGCTCCCACACCTTCAACCTCCTCGACGCCCGCGGGGCCATCAGCGTCACGGAGCGCACGAGCTACATCGCCAGGGTACGCGCCCTGGCCTGCCGCTGCGCCGCGGCCTATCGCAGGCAGCGCGAGGAGATGGGCTTCCCGCTGATGGACAAGTTTGACGGCGCGGCGGGGACTTTTTTTGAGAAAGGATGTGAGGCGTGATGGCCCTGAAGAACGTATTGCTTGAGATCGGCACGGAGGAGATCCCGTCCCGCTTCATCCCGGACGCGCTGGCCTTGCTGAAGAAGAACGCTGGGGCGGCCTTGGAGGCCAGCCGGATCGCCTTTCAGGAGGTCCGGGTTTACGCGACGCCGCGCCGCCTGGTGATGATCGCTGTCAACGTGGATGAGGTGCAGAGCGCGGTCGTGGAGCTGCTCAAGGGGCCCCCGCTCGCCTCGGCCTATGATGCCGGGGGGAACCCGACGCGCGCGGCCCTGGGCTTCGCCAGGGGCAAGGGCGTGCCGGTGGACGCCCTTCGGGAGATGGAGGTGGGCGGCGTCCGCTACATCGCGGCGGAGGTGCGTCAGGAGAGCCGCAAGACCGTCGAGGTGCTGCCCGATCTCCTGCGCGGGCTCATTGAGGGCCTGACCTTCCCCAAGAGCATGTATTGGGGCAAGTCCGGCGTCCGCTTTGCGCGCCCCATCCGCTGGATCGTGGCTTTGGCTGACGATCAGGTGATCCCCTTCACCTATGGGGACGTGGCGAGCGGCCGGATAACCAGCGGTCATCGCTTCATGGGCCGCAAGGCCATTGAGGTTGGGAACGCCGCGGACTTTATGGAGCTGCTCTACGACAACAAGGTCATCCTGGACCAGGAGAAGCGCCTTCAGAAGATGAAGTCCGCCATCGCCAACCTGAAGCGTGACTTCCCCGGGAACCTTGAGGTGGAGATGGATCCGAAGATCTTGGAGGAGAACCTCTACCTGGTGGAGTTCCCCGTGCCCTTCATCGGCTCGTTCGACGAGCGTTACCTGGAGATACCGGAGCAGGTGCTGACCACCTCGATGAAGAAAAATCAGAAGTACCTCGCCGTGCGCAACATGGATAGGGAGGGAAAGTTGGCCAACTACTTCGTTGGGGTCAGCAACAACCTCGTGGCGGACATGGGCATCATCCGCGAGGGCAACGAGCGGGTGTTGCGCGCGCGCCTTGAGGACGCGGCCTTCTTCTGGGATGAGGACCGCCGGAAGCCCCTCGCCTCCAACGTCGAACGCCTGAAGAACGTCACGTATCAGGAGCGGCTTGGTTCCGTCTACGACAAGGTTATGAAGACGCAGAAGCTGGCGCTCTGGCTCTGCAGGCATCTGGGGAAGGAGGACATATCCGCCCTCGTGGAGCGCGCGGCCTACCTCTCCAAGGCGGACCTTCTCACCAGCATGGTCTTCGAGTTCCCCGACCTTCAGGGCGTGATGGGAGAGGCGTATGCCCGCTGCTCCGGCGAGGACCCGCGCGTGTCCCTGGCCCTCCGCGAGCAGTACCTTCCACAGACGGCCGCTGACGCGGCGCCCTCGGACGACGTTGGGGCTATCCTTGGCCTGGCTGAGCGTATACACATCATCGTTGCCTGCCACAAGGTGGGCCTTGAGCCGACCGGTTCCCAGGACCCCTATGCCCTGCGCCGCGCGGCCCGCTGCATCAACGAAATCCTCTGGGCGCGGAAGTACGGCCTCGACGTGGAGGCGGCGGTTGAGGAGGCCTGCCGCATCAACGAGGTGGACGAGGGACTGAGGGTAAAAATTCTGGATTTCCTCAAACAGCGCCTCCTGGTGCAGCTCAAGGAGAAGGGGTATGACCATGAGCTGGCCTCTCTGGTGATCTCCGTCATTGGCCGTGTCCCCCATCAGGCCCTGCGGCTTATTGAGGCCCTGAGCAGAGTGAAGGAGGAGACGTGGTTCACTGACCTGGTGAGCTCCGCCGTGCGCGTGCGGAACATCCTTCAGAAAAACGGCGAGGCGACGGTGGCTGGGATCGACGGCGGGCTCATGACCAAGCACGCGGAGCAGGAGCTCTGGTCCAGCGTCCAGCGCCTTGAGCCTCCGGTCCGCGAAGCGCTGGAAGCCTATGACTGGGAAAGCTTGACGCAGCTCCTGGCCGAGCTGTCACCTGTGGTGTCCTCGTTCTTTGAGGACGTGATGGTCATGGATCCGGACGAGGCTGTGCGGGCCAACCGTCTGGCGCTCCTTGGCCGGTGCAATGCGCTCTTCAAGGAGGTCGGTGACCTCGGCGCTCTCAAGCTCTAGGCAAAGAGGGCAGAGCCGTCATGCGGGGGCCGGAGCGTCTGGCTCCCGCTTTCTTCTCCTCGCGATAGTTCGGGAAGCGGGATTTTGGCTTTCCCTCCCCTCTGGGGCTTTGACCGGCTCCGTCTGCGGCTGCTCCTCCTTGACCTCCGCCGCCGGTTGGGGTATAGTTTCATTCATTAAATCGTCGCTCCCGTAGGCCACAGTGGCGTCGCTTTCCGGCTTAGATGAGATAGCGGTGTCCATGGCGGACGGGGCCGGTGCCGGAGCCGGAGCAGGGGTGGGCCTCCCTGTAGGCGGCGATTTTTTCTTTTGGCTGTTTATGGTTCTTCGCCTTGCCGGATATGCACTGATTAAATCGTAATATCCTCCATCCTCATTACGCCATGCGAGTATAGCGGACGGGCTTGTTTTCTGGTTGGTGTCCACCGCGATAAAATGTTTCCCGTCCCCAACAGGCAGAATAAGGTTGAAATTCCCCAACGTATGTTCAAGGTAATCTTCAGCGCCCTTAAATTTGACGTTAATAAAATCCTGTTCATGCCCCTTCGCATGGAGGAGTCCCATTCCTCTTTCCCCTGGACGTCCCACCTTCACGCGCACCTCGCCAACAGGTACGTCCTCGTCCCCGCCGCTCAGCTCCTCTGTCACGCGCCCCCATGCCCGCTGGCCGTCCTTGAGGACAAAATCGTTTTCCGTTCCCTCGGCCATCGGTTTCCCGTTTTCCAGCGTATAGCGCTGAGAGGCGTCCTGTCCCGCCGTCTGTGCCGCTGCCTCCGGCTCCGCTTCCGTGGCCGGAGGGACGGGGGCCTCCGGCGCTCCCGCCTCAATCGTCCCCTCCCCGCGCAGTTGTACCCCCATCGGAAGGGGCCTCTGCGTCTTCGGGCTTCCCTCGCCCAGCGCACTCGGGGTCTGTCCCGCGCCCAGCCCCATCACCTGCTCCAGCGCGCTCTTCGGCTGTTCTCCCGCGGGGGCCTGGGGAACATTCGGCACGGATGGCTGCGGAGCGGCAGCGGGGGCCGGCTCTGCGCCCTGTTCGGTAATCGGTCTTCCCTGCCCACGGCTCCAGCGTCCATTCTTCATCATGAGCTGAAGGATGCTCGCCGTCACCTCGTCCTCGGTTCCCAGCCCGGCCTCCGCCAACATATCCCGCGCCGCCATCGGGTCTTTGACAAAGAAAAATGTTAAAATATAGCAAGGAACTTTTGAGGAGGTCGATACAATGAAAAAGATTTTTACGCTTGTTTTAGCGATAGTCCTTGCGGCTCCTGCGGCATGGGCAGAAGATACTCTGCCCGTGCCGGAAAAAACAGGTGGGGCGACCTTGCTTCAGGCGCTTTCCGACCGTCAAACGGGACGTGAGTTTGCGGATGTCGGCCTGACACCGCAGCAGCTCTCGAACTTGCTATGGGCCACCGCAGGGGTCAATCGCCCTGATGGACGCAGGGT
>JAFUYV010000227.1 GCA_017476945.1 Fretibacterium sp. | reverse complement strand
GGGAACTGACCCCCCGAAGCCCCCAAATCGTTTTGCGTTCTGCATGAGGCTCCCTCCCCTCAGGCTTCGCTGCGAGGGGCGCTGGGAAGCCCGCTACGCGGGTACGACATCACGTCCGCGGGGTTGACCGTCACCCGCACCGTCTCGCCGGGCTCGTAGATGTTGATGCCGTCGTTCTTCTCGATGACCTTCAGCGTCTGGCCGCCTACCTGGATGTAATACTTGATGTAGAGGCCGTAGTACTCCTGGCTCTCGATTCTGCCCTCCAGATCTAACCGCTCACGCCGCGTGGCTGGATCCTCCAATGCCGAACCGCCGGAAGAGGCCTCCCCCTCGCTGGGAAGGGGACTTTGCCCCCGGCTCACGCGGATGCGCTCCAGCCGGATAAAGTGGTTCTGGCCGGGGTCCAGATGAAGGCCGTTCACGATCTCCCCCTCCAGGCGGTTGATGTCGCCGATGAAGTTGGCCACGAACTCCGTCTTGGAGTGGTTGTAGATCTCGTTGGGCGTCCCTATCTGCTCAATGTAGCCCTTGTTGAACACGGCGATGCAGTCGGAGAGCGTCAGGGCCTCCTCCTGGTCGTGGGTGACGTAGATGGTGGTGATGCCGAACTCGCGCTGCATCTTCTTCAGCTCGTTGCGGAGCTGCACGCGCAGCTTGGCGTCCAGGTTGGAGAGCGGCTCGTCCATACAGATGATGGCCGGCTCCGTCACCAGGGCGCGGGCGATGGCCACACGCTGCTGCTGGCCGCCGGAGAGCTGGCTCACCGCCTTCTCAAGTTGCTCATCCGACAGGTCTACCTTGCGGGCAATGGTGCGCACCTTGCCGTCGATGTCCGCTTTGGGCAGCTTCTTGATCTTTAGGCCGAAGGCGATGTTGTCGTACACCGTCATGGTGGGGAACAGCGCGTAGGACTGGAACACGATGCCCACGTTGCGCTTTTCGATGGAGACGTGGGTGATGTCCTTCCCCTTCATGAACACCGAGCCGCTCACGGGCTCGATAAAGCCGGTGATGGTGCGAAGGGTTGTCGTCTTGCCGCAACCGGATGGCCCCAGGAAGGTAAAGAATTCCCCCTCCTTGACGTGCACGTTGATGTTGTGCAGGGCCTCAAAATCGCCAAACTTCACAATGATGTCGTTGAGTTGGATCATACCATAAAGCCCCCTGAACCAAGTTTGTCCTGAACAAAGTTTGTTTCAACGGAATAGAAAAAGTATAACACACCCCACGCCCCTCACAGCGCCGGGTCCCCATAAGCCGCGTATATGGCTCTTTGACATCAGCATAGACTGAGGACGGCACATAATATATAATCGCCAAGGGCATATTGCCCAGCAATATAAAGAGGAGGTTTTGTTATGTCGGTGAACCAGGGACCAGGAAAGAAGAAGTTTGTCGTGCCTCAAATCCTCGTGCTCATCTCCGGGTTGATCGTGATCTTCAGCATCCTCAGCTATTTCGTCCCGGGCGGCGTCTACCAGCTTGACGAGAACAAACGCGCTATCGCCGGTACGTTCGCTTATACGGGCGTCAACCCCGTGTCGCTGTGGCGGGCCCTGCTTGCCATCAACAGCGGCGTCATCGCGTCGGGGAGCATCATCGCGCTGCTGCTCGTCTGCGGCGGCTCCGTGGCCGTCGTCATCTCGACGGGCTGCTTTGAGGATCTGCTGAACTACGGGATCTTTAAGCTGGAGGACAAGAGCGTGAAGGTCCTTGTCCCCAGCATCGTCGTCCTGATGTCCGCGTTGGGGGCCTTCGCCGGCAACGACTCGATGATCGCCTTCGTCACTGTCGGGATGCTGATCTCGCGGCGGCTGAGGCTCGACGCCATCTGCGCCATGGCCATGTTCTACCTGGGCTACCTGATCGGGCAGGGCGCGTCCTTCACCAATAACCTGCTGATCATTGTCCAGTCCATGTGCGACGTCGTTCCCCTCTCGGGCATGAGCGTGCGCATTGTCATCTGGCTCATCTTCACGGCCATCACCGCCACCTACTGCACGCGCTACGCCCTGAAGATTACCCGTGACCCGTCCCGCAGCATCACGGGCGTCCTTCCCGACAGTCACGAGGGCTCCGCGGCCAACACGGTGACCAGGCTCCCCGTGCGCGCCCTCTTCAACACGCTGACGCTCTTTGTGTGTTATATCATCTTCGCCATTGGCTCAAAGCTCTGGAGGTGGAACAACGACTACCTGCTGGCCATCATGGTGCTGGACGTTATCCTGACCGCCCTCATCTACAGGATGAACCCCAACGACGTGGGCAAGGCTTTCTTCTCCGGGGCTCAGAGCATGGGCGGCATCTGCATGGTGCTGGGACTGGCGAAGGTCATCGGGACGATCCTGACCGAGAGCAAGATGGTCAACACGATCGCGCACGTGGCCTCGACCATGCTGAACGGACTGGGCATCGGCGGCGCGGCGATCGGTATCTTCATCTTCGTCCTGCTGTTCAACATGCTCATCCCCAGCTGTACCTCGAAGGCCGCGATCCTGCTGCCGCTGCTCTGCCCCATCAGCGACGTCATCGGCCTGACCCGCGACGCGCTGGTTGTCACGTTCATGATTGGCGACAGCCTCACAAACACGCTTACGCCCGTCTCCGGCCCCCTTTGCGGCTCGCTGGGACTCGCTGGCGTGGACTATTCGGACTGGATCAAGTTCTCATTGCCCCTGATGGCCATCATCGCGGTCGTCGGCGGCTGTTTTATCGCCGTCCTGGCCTCCATCGGCTGGGTGGGCTAGAGGAGGGCCAACATGAAAGCTCAGGAACAGAAAATCTTTGAGTACCTGTCCGCCCACAAGGAGGACATCATCGCGGACCTCGTCGCGCTCGTCAAGGCGGAGTCCCCCACGCCGGACAAGACCGCCGTTGACCGCTGCGGCAAGCTCCTCGCCTCGCTGTATAGGGACCGCCTCGGCGCTGTCTCCCAGGTCATCCCTCAGGCGGAGGCGGGCGACCACCTCGTCACGGAGTTTGGGGCCGGGGAGAGAACGCTGATGATCGTCGGTCACTTTGACACAGTGCATCCCACGGGCTCCGTGCCCGTCCGCCGCGAGGGGGATATCCTCTACGGTCCCGGCGTCATTGATATGAAGGGCGGCGACGTTGCGGCGATCTGGGCGGCAAAGGCGCTGAAGGACTTGGGGATATCCCTGGACAAGAAACTTCTCTTCGTCAATAATTCCGACGAGGAGACGGGCTCCCGCCACTCGCACAGCCTGCTGCTCGATAAGGCGAAAGGGGCCTGCGCCTGCATTGTCCCCGAGCCGGCCACCTGCCCGGATGGCCGCATCAAGCCCAGCCGCAAGGGGAATGGCTTAATTAAGATCAAGTGCTACGGCAAGGCCGCGCACTCCGGCAACAACCCCCAGGGCGGCGTTGACGCGAACATTGAACTGGCGCACCAGCTCATCTTCGTGAAGGGCCTTTCGGACTATGAGGGCAAGACCAGCACCTTCAGCCCCAACATCATCTCCGGCGGCAAGGTCGCCAACGTCGTCAGCGATTATGCCGAGGCCTTGGTGGACTGGCGCATGTGCGTCCCGGAGGAGATTGAGCGGACGAAGGAAATCTTTGCCGGGCGCGGGGCCGTGCTGCCGGGGGCGCGCGTGGAGTTTGAGATCGAGGTGGGGCATCCTCCTCTGGCGGAGAACGAGAGAAACCTCGCGTTGTTCACTCTGCTGGAGCAGTGCGCCGCGGACCTTGATATGAAGGTGGAGGCCGCTCCAATGGTCGGCGGCTGCTCGGACGGCAACGACATCTCAGACGCCGGCGTGCCGACGATTGATGGCGTCGGCATGGTGGGCAACTTCATCCACAACCCGCAGGAACAGCTCTTCCTTGATCATCTTGTGCCGCGCGTCGCGATGCTGGCATCCTTCATCAGCCGCGTTTGAGGCCTTTGGCTGGAAGAATTTTAATAAAAAACAAACGGTCACCTGATAAAAGCTGGTGGCCGTTTGTTTTGAAAGTTTGTTTCTGGTGAGAGGCGGCTTTGAAGATCACCTCTCGTTTTGTACGTTAT
>JAFUYV010000028.1 GCA_017476945.1 Fretibacterium sp. | reverse complement strand
CCACCGCGGCGATCTCCTCAGACGTGACCCTGCCCTTCTCCGTGGCGCGCCGCTCGCGCCATTCCTGCATGGCGGCGTCGAGGCGGTCGGACAGGGCGTGCTCCTCGTCCCGCAGGTCCGTGGCGCGCTCGTACTGCTCGCCCATCACGGCCTCCTCCTTCTGGCGCATCACGTCCTCCAGCTCCTTCTGCATGGACTGGATGTACTCCGGGGGGTCCAGGGCCAGGAGGCGCGTCCGGGCCCCGGCCTCGTCGATCAGGTCGATGCCCTTGTCCGGCAGGAAGCGATCCTGCACGTAGCGCGAGGAGAGCCGCGCCGCCGCGTCCAGCGCGTCGTCCGTGATCGTGACCTCATGGTGGGTCTCGTAGCGGTCCCGCAGGCCGCGAAGTATCCGGATGGCGTCCTCCACGCTGGGCTCCTCCACGTGGATGGGCTGGAACCGGCGCTCAAGGGCCGCGTCGCGCTCCACGTAGCGGCGGTACTCGTCCTGGGTCGTGGCCCCGATCATCTGGAAGGCCCCGCGCGACAGGCTGGGCTTGAGGATGTTGGCCGCGTCCGTCGTGCCCTCCGCGCTGCCCGCGCCGATGATGGTGTGCACCTCGTCCACGAAAAGGATGACCTCGCCGGACTCGGTCAGCTCCTTGACGATGCGGCGCAGCCTCTCCTCGAACTCCCCGCGGTACTTCGTGCCCGCGACGAGGTTGCCCGTGTTGAGCTGGACGATGCGCTTGTCCTTCAGCGGGTCCGGCGCGGCGCCGGAGGCGATCTGCTGGGCCAGGCCCTCGACGACGGCCGTCTTGCCCACGCCGGGGTCGCCCACGAGGACGGGGTTGCTCTTCGTGCGGCGGCACAGCACCTGCATGACGCGGCGTATCTCCTTGTCGCGCCCGATGACCGGGTCCAGCTCGCCGTTGCGCGCCCGCTGGGTCAGGTCGTCCCCAAGCTGGTCCAGCGTCGGGGTCTTGACCTTGCCCTTGCGCCTGGCGCGCTCGGAGGCGTCCTTGCCGCTCCCGCCCCAGCGTGAGGCCGGCGCGCCCTGTCCGGCGGGCACAGCGCCGCCCTCCGCGGCGAGGGCGTTTACCTGCTTCTGGACGGCGTCCGGGGTGATGCCCATCGTCAGGAACTGCTGGACGGCCAGGCTGCCCTCGTCCGCCAGGATGCCCAGCAGGATGTGCTCCGTGTCCACGTAGTTGACCCCCATCTTCCGGGCCTCGAGCATGGAGAGCTGAAGCACCTTGTGGAGACGCGGGCTCAGCGGAAGGTCGATGGGACGGCTGCCGGGCTGGGAGCGCCCCATGATCTCCCGGATGTGCGCGCAGAGCTTATCCGGCACGACGCCGAGCTCGACAAGGGCCTGGCACGCGACGCCGCCGCCCTCCTGGACGAGGCCAAGCAGCAGGTGTTCGGGCTCCACCATGGGGTGCCCCATCCTGAGGGCCTCGTGATGGGCAAGCTGGATGACCCTCTTCCCCCGTTCCGTAAAAAACTGCCACATTCTATTCTCTCCTTTACGCCAGCACCAGGCCGCGCAGCATGCGCTTCAGCATCTCGGCCTGGATGGTGTTGCGCTTGTGCTGGGACAGGTCGAAGTCGCTGCGCCCCATCTCGTCGGAGTGCCGCAGGGCCACCTCGATGAGCAGCCGCTCCCGCACCGTGATCATGCCGCGCTCCTGAAGGACCTGGAGGAGGCGGTGGGCCTCCGGCTCGGAGATGGAGTCCCCCACGATGTCCTCAATGTGGTTCATCTTCTCCTCCGGCTCCTCGCAGGCGATGCGCAGGATGCGGATGTAGCCGTGGCCGCCGCGCTGGCTCTCCACCAAAAAGCCCCGCTCCGGCGTGAAGCGGCTGCGGAGCACGTAGTTGATCTGGCTGGGCACGCACCCAAAGGACGCCGCCAGCTCCTTCCTCCTCAGCGACACGGAGGCCCCCCGCAGGGACGCCCCCGCCGTCCCCTCCTCGGACTCCAGAAGGTCGTGGATGTACTTCTCAATGGCTCTCGTTAAATTGGGCATGGTTCCTCCCTCGTTTCTTCATCGGAGTGCGGCCTGACGGGACACGGCCCCCTCACGGCCTCTCATTTTATAATGATGGTCAAGGATAATCAATAATGAAAAATAAGGAGACGCGGACGAGCCGTCGAAGCGGGCGAACGGACACAACACACGGCGGGGGAGAACCCGCCGCGTTTTCGCCTGACCCACTGGAAAAAGCAGGGGCGTTGTGGTACACTACGTCTCAGCACAAGAATACTGTCCACTCGACCACCTGAGGTGGCCCGCCTCTGCTTATGCCTATTATAGCATAGCCGGGAGCTTTTAACAGGGGTCGCGTGGCACATGGGATTTTTATCCAAAATTCCATGAGAACACGGGCCCCTGTTTTTGCTGTCCTCACACCCGGCGAAGGCGGCGGGGCCGTGAAGCGAGAGGGGGGATGCCCTGGCGCGGCGGGCTTTTTGGACAGGTTGAGACGGCGTGAGTTTTTGGGTTAGAAATTTAAAAACGGAGGTAAAACAGATTATGAAGAAACGGATTTTGGTCTTTTTGACGGCGCT
>JAFUYV010000226.1 GCA_017476945.1 Fretibacterium sp. | reverse complement strand
GGGGAGATCCCCCCCCGGGCGGAGGAGGTCACGCTGCCGGACTGGTCGACGGGAGATGCCCTTGTCGTGGCGCTGGACCCCCGGCTGCCCCCGTCGCGGAACGCGGAGCGGTACTTCAAAAAATACCGCAAGGCCAAGGGGGACCCGCAGAATATCCGCGAGGGCATCGCGGCTCTGGAGGGCGCGATTCAAGAGCTCATGGAGCAGCGGGACCTCCTGGAGGCCATCGACGACCCCGAGGACTTTGAGCGGGCCGTGAAGGACCTGGAGGATTGGTTGAACCCCGAGTCGGCACGCCAGGGCAAAGCAAGGGGGAAGGGCAAAAAGGACGGCGACACGCCCCCGCACCTGCGATTCGAGCTGGGAGAGGCGGACGGCCCCAGCCTGACGATCCTCGTCGGGCTGTCGGCGCGGGGCAATCGTTACGTCCTGCGTCAGGCCCGGCCTGAGGACATTTGGCTCCACGCCCACGAGCTTCCCGGTTCCCACGTCATCATCCGAGGCGCTGGCAGGGCGGAGCTGGAGGGGCCTCTCCGTGGGGTGTTGGAGCGCGCGGCGTCCCTGGCTGCGGGGCACTCGAAGGGGATGAACTCCGGCTCAGTCCAGGTGGACTACACGGAACGGCGACACGTCCGCCCCGTCCCCGGAACGGTATCCCTCGTGACCTACGTCAACCCCGGAACGCTGCGAGTTGCGCCGGGCTCCGCGTCATAAAAACACGGGAGAGGGTTGACGCCCTCCCCCGCCTTTTCAAAAATCTTTACCTTAAATTAAACCTTTATTTCAACACACCCAGCGCCGCCTGGGCCGCGGCGATACGCGCCACGGGGACGCGGAACGGCGAACAGCTCACGTAGTTCAGCCCCACGGAACAGCAGAACGCGATGCTCGCCGGGTTGCCGCCGTGCTCACCGCAGATTCCGACGGAGAGGTTCGGGTTAACACTTCGCCCCTTCTCAACGGCCAGCTTCACCAGGCCCCCCACGCCGTCGCGGTCGAGCTCGCTGAAGGGGTTCTCCTTGAACACGCCCTTGTCGATGTACTGGAACAGGAACTTGCCCTCGGCGTCGTCGCGGGAGTAGCCAAACGTCGTCTGGGTCAGGTCGTTGGTGCCGCAGCTGAAGAACTGCGCGTACTCCGCAAGCTGGTCCGCCACCAGCGCCGCGCGCGGGACCTCGATCATCGTCCCCACGAGGTACGTGAACTTCACGCCCGTGGTCCTCATGACCTCCTCCGCGATACGGTCCGCCATTTCCCGGAAGAACCTCATCTCCGCCCTCGTCCCCACCAGCGGGATCATGACCTCGGGCTTCACCGTCACGCCGGCCTGCGTCAGCTCCGCCACGGCCTCGAAGATGGCGTTGATCTGCATCTCGTAGATCTCGGGATAGATCATCCCCAGGCGGCAGCCCCGGAACCCCAGCATGGGGTTGCTCTCGTGGAGCTGGTGAATCCTGTCCAGCGTGGTCCGCAGGGCCTCAGCCTCCGCCGACGCGCCCTTGCCGGCCTTCTCCAGCGCGGCCAGCTCCTCAAGGACGTTGGGCTCCTTGGGAAGGAACTCATGCAGCGGCGGGTCCAGCAGGCGGACAATCACCGGCAGGCCGTCCATCGCCCGGAAGATGCCGATGAAGTCCTCCTTCTGCATGACCTTCAGCTTTGCCAGCGCGTCCTGGCGCTCCTCCTGGCCCTCGCCGCTGTCCTTCAGCGCCACGATAAGCCTCTGCATCACGGGAAGCCGATCCACGCCCATGAACATGTGCTCCGTGCGGCAGAGCCCCACGCCCTTCGCGCCGAACTCGCGGGCCCGCCGCGCATCCTCCGGAGTATCCGCGTTGGCCCAGACCTGCTGCTTGGCCGCCTCGTCCGCCCAGGACAGGAGCTTCTTGAAGTCGTCGGAGAACTCCGCGTCAATCATCTTCGCCTCTCCCGCGAGAACCCGACCGGAGCTGCCGTCAATGGTGACGGTGTCACCCTTTCTGAACGTCCGGCCCCGCGTGGTCAGTGTCTCCGCATCGAGGTCGATCGTCGCCTCCTCGCAGCCGCAGACCGCCGGCTTGCCCATGCCTCGGGCCACCACCGCCGCGTGGCTGGTCATGCCGCCCCGGCTGGTGACGACGCCGTTGGCCGCGAAGAGCCCGTGAATATCGTCGGGGCTCGTCTCAGGGCGGCACAGGATAACGGCCTTGCCCTGATGGGCCCATTCCTCCGCCTCGTCCGCCGAGAACACCAGCATCCCCGCCCCGGCCCCGGGCGACGCGGGAAGCCCCACGGCGATCTCGTCCTGCGGCGCGCTCTTGTCCACCTGGCGGTGAAGAAGCTGCTCCACCTGCTCGGGGGACACACGGGTCACAGCCGTTTTCGTGTCGATCAGGCCCTCGCTCACCATGTCCATCGCCACCTTTACGGCCGCAGCCGCCGTCCTCTTGCCCGCGCGGGTCTGGAGCAGGAACAGCTTGCCGCGCTCAATGGTGAACTCGATGTCCTGCATCTCGCGGTAGGCGTTCTCGAGTTGCTTCGTCAGGCGGCACAGCTCCTTGTAGATGTCCGGCATAGCCGTCTCGAGCTGGCTGATGGGCATGGGCGTGCGGATGCCCGCGACAACGTCTTCGCCCTGGGCGTTGATCAGGAATTCGCCGTAGAGCTTGTTCTCGCCGGTCGAGGGGTTGCGCGTGAAGCACACGCCGGTTCCGCAGTCGTCGCCCAGGTTGCCGAAGATCATGGAGATGACGTTGACAGCGGTGCCGAGGCTGTCGTCGATCTTGTTGATCTTGCGGTAGGTCACGGCGCGTGGGATGTTCCAGCTCTTGAACACGGCCTCGATGGCGCGGCGGAGCTGCTCCCAGGGGTCAACGGGGAAGTCGCGGCCCGTGGCCTTTTTGTAGATGACCTTGTACTCGACAATGAGTTTTTCCAGCGCCTC
Organism: Fretibacterium sp.; assembly: GCA_017476945.1. GTDB lineage: Bacteria > Synergistota > Synergistia > Synergistales > Aminobacteriaceae > JAFUYV01. Next base: position 1,108 of record JAFUYV010000226.1, on the reverse strand, counting down.
GGCGGGAATCTGGTAGTCCTGCTCCACGCCGGCGGCCTTGCGGCAGTTCGCCAACGCGCCCTCGAAGAGGCCAATATCAACCTCATCCACCACGTTGCCGAACATCTGGATGAAGCGGCGGTAGCTGTCAAAGGCGAAGCGCTTGTTGCCGGAGCTGGCGGCGAGGCCCTGGACGGTCTGGTCATTAAGGCCAAGGTTCAGGATGGTCTCCATCATGCCAGGCATGGAGATGGGCGCGCCGGACCGCACGGAGACCAACAGTGGGTTCTTCGCATCGTTGAACCCCTTACCCGTCTCCTTCTCCAGCTCCGCGACGTAACGTTTCACGTCGGGCCACACCGTGTCCATGATGCCCGGGTTCCTCATGTACTCGCGGCAGACCTCGGTGGTGAGGATGAAACCGGGGGGCACGGGAAGGCCGCTCTGCACCATGCGGCAGAGGTTGGCTCCCTTGCCACCCAGCAGGAGGCGCTGATCCCCGTCGCCCTCCTTCAGGCTGTACACATATTTCTCAGACATAAAAATCACTCCTCAAAAAGAATGTTAAAGAAAAAATATTCCAGGGAAATTTTCGCGTAAGTTTCGCGGCACAATATGCCCCCGTGCCCCGCGACGACTGCAGGTCGGAAGAGCCCCTCCCTGTATCCCCTGGGAGCGGCTGTTCCATCTGGCGGAGGACGGTTTCTATTTTCGTTCCGCGATAATGTAGTGAAGCGTGGACTGGCGGGAATGGACCGAGATTCCAGATTTCGTCCCATGAACACGCCCGGAAGCCGGAGACCTGTCGAGGCCGCCCACGGTACGCATGAGCTGGGCCTTCGGCTGAGCCGGCCTCGTCCCCGTTCGAGAGAGGACGGCGTTAAACCGCGACGCTTCTTTTCCGGGTTCCATGAGAGGCATCCGCTGCTCCGCGTCGCGCTCCCCAGCGAGTACATTCGGCAACGCGCACAGGACGGGAGGAGCGTCGCGCGTCAACAACCTAAAAGGCGCTTCAGTCGGGTTAGACGCACCCTCCGCCGCGAAGGACGGAAGCACCATCCAAACTGCCGCACAGAACCGCGCCGCAAGCACAATGCCGACCTTTCTCACACGACAGCCTCCTCTCCCC
>JAFUYV010000225.1 GCA_017476945.1 Fretibacterium sp. | reverse complement strand
GCGGCAGGGGCGGGGCAAACAGGGAGGCGGCGCACTCATCGCAGAGCATCTCTCCCAGCCGCCCGCAGACGGGGCAGCACGCGGGCCAGAGCAGATGCAGGCAAGCCGAGAGGAGGCCACGCATCACTGCCCGGCGGCAAATTCCTCGCGGGCGCGGCGCACCAGCGCGTCGCAGCGGTTGTTAAGCGCATCGTCCGCGTGCCCCTTCACCCAGTGCCAACGCACAAGGTGCGTCTGGGTCAGCTCCCACAGCTCCTCCCACAGACCTCGGTTCAGGACGGGCTCCTTCGAGGCCGTGCGCCAGCCGTTCCCGCGCCACTTCGCGAGCCAGCCGCGCTCAAAGGCATTGCGCAGGTAGGTGGAGTCCGTGTGGAGGTCCACCTGGCACGGGCGCTTGAGCGCCTGAAGGGCTCGGATGGCCGCGGTAAGCTCCATGCGGTTGTTCGTCGTCTCCGGCTCCGCGCCCCAGAGCTCGCGTTTCGCCCCGTGCGCGGGGGAGAGCAGCACGGCCGCCCAGCCGCCCAGGCCAGGGTTCGGGGACGCGCCCCCGTCCGTGTAAATCGTTACGGCCGTCCTCGGGAGCTCCCGGCCGGCCACGCCAGTCCCCCTACTCATTCCTCGAAGGCCAGCCGGATGACGACCGGCCCCTCCGTGTAGATGTCGCCGGAGGCCAGGGCGTTGATGATGACCGGAGCGTGAATGGCCTGAAGCGCCTCCACAGCGTCGAAGAACGCCTCCCCATCCAGCGTACCCACGTTGTTGGTCGCCGGGTCGGGAAGGACACCGTCCCGGATGGCCTGCATCTTCAGCTCACGCAGAAAGACGTGCAGCACCTCCTCGGGCTGGAAGCCCGGCTCCTGGGCATTATACATCCTGCGGTAGACAGGGTCCCCGTCGGGGTAAATAAGGATGCTGGTCCCCACCTCAAGGCGGATGGGGATGGCCTCACCAAAGGCCACGTTCTCCCGCGAGAGGGCACGGACGTAACGACGGCCCTCCGCCCCAACAATCGCCTCGACCAGCGCGGACTCCGCCTCGGGGTCGAATTCAATGGGGACATTCCGAAGGCGCGACAGGGCCTGGTCCGACACGCTCCGCAGGACGCTGAGGCGCACAGCCTGCTTCAGCGCCTCCATCCCCGAAAGGACCTCCTCCCGCGTGCTGCCGGGCTCAAAGGCCTGCTGCGCCAGAAGCGTGTTCGCGCTCAGGGCAATGGCCTCGTTCTTCATGGTGCGGAGCGCGCGCTTGAGCTGGTCGGACTCCTCCCTCATCCCCCGAACCGACGCCTCAAGCTCCGCCTTCTCCTGTTCCAGGAGGAAGCGGTCGCTGCGTAGCGTCTCCAGATCCAGGCGCGCGATGTCCAGACTGGCCGCCGTGAGATGCAGGGTCTTGTTCTGTGCCTCCAGCTCCTCCTGGGCTTGAAGCGCGACGGCCTGGCTCTCGTTGAGCTGGAGGCGAAGGTCGAAGAGCTGCTGCTGGATGTAGTTCATACTGAAGAGGGCGGTCCTCACGTCCTGAGAAAGCACGGAGAGCACCGCGAGGAGGATGACGGAGATGACCCCGCCAGTGATGGCGGTGATCAGGCGGCTGGTGTACTTCGGGCGCAGGCCAAAGAGGGATATCCGCTGCTTGCCGTACTTGAACCCAAGGATGTCGCCCAGGAAGGCCAGCGTGGCACTGCCCAAAATCAAGGACAGGATCAAAAGCCAATTCGTGCGCGACCAGAAATATTCCTGCAACAAGCTCCCCCCGGATCGTTCAAAGTCCCCGCGCCCATGCCCGGGCAAACCGTCCTCTCATTATAATAAGAGGCCGTGTCCGCGGCCTCTCTGTTTTCACCTATTCTTGCTCCGGCTCGTTCACGCGGGACATGGCCTTCTGAATGTCCAGGGTCAGCCACGTGTTCACAGCAGCCTCCACGCGGTCCAGGATGTCGGGCAGATGCTCCCGTTCCTCCGGGGTGAGGTGTCCCAGCACGCGGTTGACCATGCTTCCAGGGGCGTTGCCCAAGCCAATGCGCAGGCGCGGAACCTTTAACGTCCCCAGCGCGCCCAGCACGGAGGCCAAGCCATTATGCCCACCGGCGCTGCCCTGGGCACGGAGCCGCAGCCTTCCGTAGGGAAGAGCCAGGTCGTCGTAGATGACCAGCACGTCCTCCGGCTCCATCTTGTAGAAGTCAAAGGCCTCCCGCACCGACATCCCGCTCAGGTTCATGAAGGTCAGGGGCTTGAGCAAAACCGCCTCACCCCAACGCCAGAACTCCCCGCGGAATTTCTCCAGCGCCCGCCCCAACCCCTGCCGCTGGACCAGATGGTCGATGGACATCCAGCCCATGTTGTGGCGGGTGAAGGCATATTCCGTGCCGGGGTTCCCCAGCCCCGCGATGAGCTTCATCGTCCGCTTAGGGCACTGCCGCCGCTCAGAAGGCTACTCAGCGCCCTCCTCCTTGGCGGCCTTGCCCTTGGCCACAACCTCAACGTCAGCCGCCGCGGTCTGCTCCGCCTCCGGCGCCGATTCCTCAACGCCCCTGGACGTGGCGACGACAGCCACGATCTCATCGGGGTCGGCCAACAGCTCGACGCCCTCGGGCAGCTTCAGGTCGCGCACGTGGACCGCGTCACCCACGCCAAGGGCCGAGACATCGACCTCGATCACGTCGGGAATGTTCATGGGAAGGGTCTGGACCTCCAGCTCGTGGACAACCTCAAGGACGCCGCCGTCCTTCACGCCAGGCGAGGCCTCGCGGCCCACGGCCTCGACAGGGATGTTGACGTTGATCTTGCGCCCCTTCACCAGGCGCAGGAAGTCGATGTGCAGCGGCTGGTCCGTCAGGGGGTTGACCTGCGCCTCGCGGATGATGCACATCTCCTGCTCGCCGTCCGGCAGCGTCACGGTGAAACGCTGGGACTCCCAGCGCCCCGTCAGGACGCGCTCCACATCCTTCATCTTCAGCTTGCCCTGGACGTTCTTCTCCATCTCCGGTCCGTAGAGGATGCAGGGAACATAGCCCGCCCTGCGCAGGCGCCCGTTCTCCCCTTTGCCGGTCTTGTCTCTGGGCTCCATCACTAACGTTACTCGCTCAGACATTTCCTAACAACTCCTTATCATCAAACTGCCGCCCCATATAAGGGCTGGCTTATCTCCTTTAAGTATAAGCTAGTCGAAGAGGGTACTCACCGACCGCTCAATGTGGACCCGCTTGATGGCCTCGGCAAAGAGCGGCGCGATGGAAAGCTGCTGTATTTTCGCCGCGTGCTGTGACTCCACAAGGGGGATCGTGTCCGAGAAGATGAGCTTCTGAATCGGGGACTTTCCGATGCGCTCCATCGCCGGGCCGGAGAGGACGGAATGAGTGGCGCAGGCGTAGATCGTCCTGCAGCCCCTCTCCTCCAGGCCGTGGGCGGCGTTGCAGATCGTCCCAGCCGTGTCGATGATGTCGTCCACCAGGATGGCCGTCCGCCCCTCCACGTCGCCAATGATGTCCATGACCTCGGAGACGTTGGCCACCTCGTGAGAGCGCCGCTTGTCAACGATGGCCAGGTCCGTCTTGAGCATGATGGCGAACTTCCGCGCGCGGGCCACGCCGCCCACGTCCGGCGACACCACCACCACCTCGCCGCGGCCCAGCTCCTCCGCCAGGCTCTCCTTGAAGTAAGAGGCCAGGAGATTCATGCCCGTGAGATGGTCGACGGGGATATCGAAGAAGCCCTGGATCTGACCGGCGTGGAGGTCGGCTGTGATGACGCGGTCCACCCCGCTCTGGGTCAGGAGGTTGGCGACCAGCTTTGCCGTGATGGGCTCACGCGGCCTGGCCTTGCGGTCCTGGCGCGCGTAGCCGAAGTAGGGGATCACGGCGCTGACATGGTGGGCCGAGGCCCGCTTGAGCGCGTCGGCCATGATGAGGAGCTGGAACAGGTTGTCGTTCGCCGGCGCGCACGTCGGCTGGATCACGAACACGTCCGCCCCGCGCACGCTCTCGTCGAGGGAGAGCCCTATCTCCCCGTCGGAGAAACGGAAGTGCCTCGCCGCCGAGAGCTGAACCCCCAGTCCGGCGCAGACGCGGTTAGCAAAATCTGGATGCGCTGTGCCCGAAAAGATCTTGACCTCATTGCCCCTTGACACGGATCTTACCTCCCCGATTCGCGTTCCCTCTGCTGCTTTTTTCTCCGGGCCCAGCCGTCAATGTTGCGCTGACGCGCCCGCCCCACGCCCAACGCCCCCTCGGGCACGGACTCCGTGATGACGGACCCGGCCGCGGTCGCCGCGCCGTCCGCCAGGACCACGGGGGCCACAAACATGGTGTCCGACCCGACAAAACAACCGTCCCCGATCTTCGTCGGGTGTTTGTCCCTGCCGTCGTAGTTGCAGGTGATGGTCCCCGCGCCGATGTTGACGCCCGCTCCCAGCGTCGCGTCGCCCATGTAGGACAGGTGGGGGACCTTGCTTCCCCTGCCCACAACGGTCTTCTTCAGCTCCACGAACTTGCCCGCAAAGGCGTGTTCCTCCAGGCGGCTGCCCTCACGGATATAGACGAATGGCCCCGCCTTGGCAAAGTCGCATAGTTCGCTGTCCTCGATGACGGCGTTGGCGACAAGCGTCACGCTCCGCCCCAGGACGGCGTTGGTGAGGATGGAGCCGGACCCGATTACCGAGCCCTCTCCCACCCTGCTTCGGCCCCATATCTGCACGTTGGGCATAAGGACGACATCCGGCGCCAGCTCCACATCCGGGCCAACCCACGCGGTGGCTGGGTCCATCACCCGCACGCCGCGCTCCATCCAGCCCTCAAGGACGCGCCGCCGCATCACCGCCGTCACCTCCGCCAGCTCGGCCTGAGAATTGACGCCCATCAGGTCCTCCTCCGGCATGGGGTAGGCTTCGACCTTCATCCCGTCCTCCGCCATCAAAGGAAGGACGTCGGGAAGGTAGTATTCCCCCTGGGCGTTGGCGTTTCCGATGCGTCCGATGACCTGTCCCAGCGCCTTGACACGAAAGGCGTAGCAGCCCGCGTTGACCTCGCGTATCCGCCGCTCCTCCTCCGAGGCGTCCTTGAACTCCACCACGCGCACGCCGCCCTCCGAGCGGATGACGCGCCCGTAGGCCCCCGGGTCCCGCGCGGCAAAGCTGAGGAGGGCGCAGTCCGGGCCCTCGGCCTGGAAACGTTCCATAAGCGTACGCAGGCCCTCCGGCCTCAGCAGAGGCAGGTCGCCGTTCAGGACCACCAGGGCCTCGAGGTTCTGCCACCACTCCCGGGCGGAACGCACAGCGTGCCCCGTCCCCAGCTGCTCCCGCTGCCAGAGGACCTTGACGGAGGGGAAGCCCTTCAGATGTTCCGCCGTCTGCTCCCCACCGGCCCCCACAAGGACCGCCGTCTCATCAGCCCCGCAGGAGAGGGCAGCCCTGAGCACGTAGTCCAGCATGGGCCGGTCCAGGATAGGGTGCAACACCTTGGGGATCGGGCTTTTCATCCGCGTGCCCTTTCCCGCGGCCATGATGAGAACGCCAAAACCCTTCATGCCCTTCACCTCAAAAAAATAAGGGGGAACGTGCCCCCCTTTATCCTTCACTGTTTGGCTGGGGTGGCTGGATTCGAACCAGCGATGACGGAGCCAAAGTCCGTTGCCTTGCCGCTTGGCTACACCCCAAAGCGAGCCTTAGCCGACAAGCTAATTATTGCCCAAAGCCGCCCGGACGTCAAGCTCCGGCCTGGCATGGGACAGTATCCCCCGCCGCTCCAGGAGCTTCATCAGCGGGACCCCAAGGATGAAGCAGGCCCCCGCCTCACCCAGGGCCACATAAACGGCGGTCGCTATCAGGGGGGCTCCCACCAGGACGTGCAGCATCCCCCCGACCAGGAGCATGTTCAGCACCACGGGCGGCACCGCCGCCATCCACAGCCGCGGAGCCCTCCGCGTCAGCAGCGCCGCGATCAGCGTGGCACAGGAGCCCACGACCATATCAACGGCCCCGTAGCCCCCGAAGAAGTTGGCAACTACGCACCCCGCGAAGAGACCGGGGACCGCCTCAGGCAAATACCACGGCAGGAGGGTCAGAGCCTCCGAGACGCGAAACTGCACAGGCCCATAGGAAATGGGGGCCAGCGCGACGGTGAGGGCGGCGTAGAGGGCGGCGATCATGGCGCCGGACGCCAAAGCTCGGGATCTCATCATGTTCAATGTCTCCTTCAAGCAGGATAAGTTTCCGGTCCCGGAAATGGGGCGTTTAACGGGACAGCCCCGCAGCGCGCCGCCGGGCGCGGACAGAATGGATAAGCCACAGGCACTCCAAGGGCAGCGCCGCCAGCAACACCCACGCTGAGAGCGCAAGGCCGCTCTCCGGTTCCTCCACCGCCCTCAGCCAGTCCACGGAGAAACGCATCAGCGCATAGAGGATCAGGGCCAGAGGGGCGACAAGCGCATAATAGCGCCCCCCCTCAGCAGGTCCGCGTTTCAGCAGGCGGCGCTCGACAAGGAGCAGGAGCACAAGGCACAGGGCCGCAAGGGCCGAATAGTAGAGCTGTGTGGGGTGGCGCAGCACGCCCGCCGGGTCGCGGGGAAAGTGCAGCGCGAGGGAAAAACCGGATTCTATCCCGACGCAGCAGCCATTGAGGAAACAGCCCCAACGCCCCACGGCGATGGCCAGGAACGCCGGAAGAGCCGCGACGTCGCAAAGCCTCTGAAAGGATATCCTGGGGTTGCGCCGGCACAGGAGAAACGCCGCCAGGAAGGCCCCTGCGACGGCCCCCACCTCCGACAGCCCCCCCTGCGTGAGGATGAGGGAGGGGTTGGCCGCGAAAGTCCGAAATTTCCACAAGGGCTTGAAGGCGGCGGCTCCCAGGAGCATAGCGAGGAAGGCCCAGCCGATCACCCGCCGGGCCTCCTGTTCGTCGACGTCATAAAGCCGGAGCCGCCGGAGGCTCCAGAGGATTGCCAGCGAGAGGGCGATGAGCCACAGGACATCGTAGCTGTCCAGCCGAAAGCCCCCTATCCGGAAGAGCACAGGATACATATCCTGGCCGCGTTAGTACCGGCGGCGCGGCCCGCTGGATGATCCGCCGCGCGGGTAACGATCCCGTGAGCCCCCCCTGCCGGGGCGGGGCCTCGGACGATAACTGCCGTCCATATTCGAGGCGTCAAACTTCGGCATCACGACGACCTTTCGCAGTGGCGGCTCCCCGATGGACTCCGTGCGCACGTCGTCCCTGTCCTTGAGCGCTGTGTGGATGACCCAGCGCTCCCAGCTCAGCATAGGGTCCAGCCGGATGGGGCGGCCATACTCCAGGGCCTGCCGTGCCGTGGCCTCGGCCAGCCTTTCCAGGCTGCGGGTGCGACGCTCCCGGTAACCGCAGCTGTCCAGGCGCACGCGGGGCTCGGCGCCGGGATCGCGGAGGGCGAGGTTCAGGAGGTACTCCATCGCCTTCAGGCAGTCCCCGTAGCGCACCACGATGTAGTCCGCCGCGTCCGGCCCCTCAATGTCGATGATCTCGTCCTCCCGGAGCGAGGCCTTCGCCTCAAACCCCATCAGCTCCAGGAGTTCGTTGAGGAAGGACACCCCCCTCAGCAGGGAGAGGGGCTGGGCCGGGCCCACCTCCACCTTCAGCTTGTTGCCAAAGAGGCCGAGGAACCCCCGCTCAGAGCCGACCACCTCGGCCCTGAGGCTTTCCTGCGGGACCCCCCACTGCTCCGCCGCCGCGGCCAACGCCTCGCCGATGCTACCCACCTCAAAAAGAAGTTTCTGCTCTCGCCGCTCTCTTTCCTTCTCCTCAAAATTCACGAGATAACCCCCTCTTTCCTTCTTTGGGCACGCCCTCTCAGGCTTCTGGCCTCTCCCTGCCACGCGCCGGTTTCTCCTGGTAAAGCGTGGGCTTCTGCTGCATCTCCGCGCTGGTCCTGCGCATCACGCGCACCTGGTGCACGATGCCCATGAGGGAGGAGATCCCCCAGTAGAGCAGGACTCCTCCGGGCAGCCCAAAACAGATAAACGTCAAAAACAGCGGCATGAACCAGCTCATCATGGCCATCTGCGGGTTGCCGTTGGAGCTGATGTGCTGTTGATACCACGTCAGGAAGGCGATGAGGAGCAGGAGGAACAGGTTGGGCAGCCACATCCCCGTGTGGGAGAAGAGCAGCGGCAGATTTGTGAAGGAGGAGAAGAGGACCATGATGAAGCCCAGCTGCTCGGTCGGAATGGGGACCCCCGCCTCGTCCACCAGGTTCAGAGCATCCGCCACCGTCGAGAGAACGGAGCCGCCGAGGTTCACGCTCAGGAAGGTGATGTTCTGGAACTCCGCCGTCTTCGTCAGGTCATAGAGCACGCCATAGAGCAAAATAAAGACCGGAAGCTGTATCAGGAGGGGAAGACAGCCCGCCGCGGGGCTGACCTTGTGCTCCTTATAAAGCGCCATCATCTCGCGGTTCAGCGTCTCCTTATCGTCGCCGTACTTGTCCTGCAGCACCTTCAGCATAGGCTGCAATTTCTGCATCTTCTGCATACTGACCATCTGCCGCTGGGTCAGGGGATGTATCGCGATGCGCACCAAAATTGTCAGGAGGATAATTGCCAGCCCCCAGGAGTTCGTCAGGCCGTACAGGAGCTCCAGCAGCTTCAACAACAGGACCTTAGCCTGTTCCCACATAAAATTCACCGTCCCTCTAACTTGTAACGCAGGGGTCCCCACAGAACGCCCCACGTCCTGTTCCGATATACCCGCAGGGCAAGCAGCCCGGCCGACGCGCCCTCGAAACCGCGGCCTTTACCGCGCAGAGGCGCTCACTGCGCCTCTCTCACCGGCGGGGGGTCATATCCGCCCTCATGCCACGGGCCACACTTCAGAAGCCGCTTTAACGTCAGCCAACTCCCCCTCAGGAACCCCCACTCGCGGAACACGGCGAGCGCGTACTGCGAGCAGGAGGGGTAAAAACGGCACCGCGCCCCCAGAAGGGGCGAGAGGAAGATCTGATATCCACGAATCAGGAGGATGGCGAGGAAAACCAGCGGCGAGGGCCTCAGCCCTCCCCTACCGCCGCCCAATGGGGACATTCCAGCCCACACCCTCCCAGGGCCTCGACGACACCGCCAGAAGCCCCTTGCGCCGCAGAACGGCCGCCAGGTCGCGGCAGACCTCCGTCGCCTTCGCCTCCAACCCCTTGTCTTTCAGGGACAGGACGAACGTCACGTCCCCCGCGATCCACGGTGCAAGGCGGCGAAAAGCCTCGCGCAGAACCCGGCGGCCACGGCTGCGGACATGAGCTTTGCCCTGACGCCGGCCAACAGCATAACCCACGCGGAGCCCCCTCCCCGTGTCCTTCAATAACAACAACCGCACCAGCTCCCCCTGAACGCGGAGCCCGGTGCGGAATACGACATCAAACTCCCAACCCTTCTTCAGGGTTAGGCCCTGGTCAGGCACTTGCGCCCCTTACGCCTTCTATTGCGGAGCACCCTGCGGCCCGACGCGGAGGAAGAACGGGCAAGAAAGCCAATCTTCCTTTTACGCGGCTTCACATGCGGCTGAAAGGTCCCTTTTTTCACAAAAATACGCCTCCTCAACGATATAAACCGTGTTCAACGGCAATCTTCTATTCCAGCACTGCATTATAACATACCCGTCTGAGGCCCGACAATAGGCGGGGTTTGCTTCAAATCAGATAAAGGTTCGATAAAGGCGCGGCTAGTACCCCAGCGCGGCCATTTGCGTGCTGAACTCCGCCTCGGTCACGTTGGCCCTCAGCGCCGCGTCCCGGACCGTTATAATTCCATCGCGCACAAGACCGGCAAACGCCTTTATCTCACCCTCAATAATGCCAAGCGC
>JAFUYV010000224.1 GCA_017476945.1 Fretibacterium sp. | reverse complement strand
GCATCGAGTACGGGGACATGCAGCTCATCTGCGAGGCGTACCAGCTCCTGCGCGATGGGCTGGGCATGACGAGCGCGGAGATGCACGATGTCTTCGCCGCGTGGAATAAGACGGAATTGAACAGCTATCTCATCGAGATTACCCGCGATATCCTCGGCTACGTGGACGAGAAGGGCGAGCGGACGGTTGAGCACATCCTTGACCGCGCGGGGCAGAAGGGCACAGGCAAGTGGACGGGCATCGCCGCGCTGGACGAGGCCGTGCCGCTGACGCTCATCACCGAGGCCGTCTTTGCCCGCTGCCTCTCCGCGCGGAAGGACGAACGCCTCAAGGCGGCGGCGCTGTATCCCCGCGAGCTCCCGAAGTTCACGGGCGACAGGGCTGTGTTCGTCGAGGCGGTCCGCAAGGCGCTGTACGCGAGCAAGATCGTGTCCTATGCCCAGGGCTATGCGCTTTTGAGGAGCGCGGCGAAGACCTACGGCTGGAACCTCAATTATGGCGGCATCGCGCTGATGTGGCGCGGCGGCTGTATTATCCGCAGCGTGTTCCTGGGCAAGATCAAGGAGGCCTATGACAAGAACCCCGGCCTTGAGAACCTGCTGATGGACGATTACTTCAGCGGCGTGATGAAGACGCTCATCCCTGCGTGGCGGGAGGTCGTGGCCTGGGCCATCCAGGCGGGCGTTCCCATGCCGGCCTTCAGCTCCGCGCTCTCCTGGTTCGACGGCTACACGAGCGCCTCTTTGCCGGCGAATCTGCTGCAGGCCCAGCGTGACTACTTCGGCGCCCATACCTACGAGCGCGTTGACGCGCCGGGGGGGCAGTACTTCCACACCAACTGGACGGGACAGGGCGGGGGCACCAGCGCCAGCACCTACAACGCATAACGCTGCGCCGCGCGTTGCCGGTGAGCTTGAGGGGCCGTCCTCCTGGTAGCGGGGGCGGCTCCTCTCCGTTTAAAGCTGGATGAATTTGAGAATTTTCCCATTTCCTGATATGATTAAAGGAAGCGAGGCAAAACAACAAGGAGGGCGGGTCATGCGGCTTTGCGGCTACACGTGAGGAACGGCCAGGTATGCACGGGATGCATATTTCGGCGGGGTCCTGCGTCGTGCCGCGGAACCGGTCCGATATCTTCGTTAGGTCTTCCCTCCTGAATAGGCATCCCCCGTCCGTGTGTTTTCAGACAATGCTGTCATTCTGAGGGGGATTTGAATTGCTTTCACTGCCCAAAAATTTTGAGAGTTACGATGAAAAACGCAAGGCGTCGTTCATGGCGCTCTATGAGGCGAGGCAGCGTGGAAAGAAGGTCGTCGGGACGTTCTGCTCCTACACGCCGACGGAGCTGATCCACGCGGCGGGGGCCATCCCCGTGGGGCTATGCGGCAAGAGCGAGCAGGGGATCGCCGAGGCGGAGACGGTGCTGCCCAAGACGCTGTGTCCGCTGATCAAGGCCAGCTACGGCATGGCGCTGTCCGACCAGTGCCCGTACTTCTATTTCTCGGATGGCATCATCGCCGAGACGACCTGCGACGGCAAGAAGAAGATGTACGAGCTCATGAACGCTCTCAAGCCCGTGCACGTCCTGAACCTGCCGCAGAGCCGGAACCAGGCCATGGCCCTCGACTCCTGGACGGAGGAGATGCACGCCGCAGCGCGCTTCCTGGAAAAACTTTTCGATGTTGAGATCACCGATGAAAAACTCCATGACGCTATCGTCTACCGCAACCGTGTCCGCAGGGCCATCGTCGGCCTCTACGAGGTGGCGAAGGCCAACCCGTCACCGGTGTCGGGCTACGAGATCAGCACCGTGGCGGAGTCCGTGGACTTCCACTTCACTGACGACGACCTGGTGGAGAAGATAGAGAAGATCACGCGGGAGTTCAAGGCGCGCGTCCGCGAGGAGAAGGGCCCTCGCCCCCGCGTGCTTATCACCGGCTGTCCCACGGCGGGCGTGCGCGAGAAGGTGATCCGCCGACTTGAGGAGATGGGGGCGGATTATGTCTGCGCTGACAACTGCTCTGGACCGAGGACGCAGCGGTTTATGGTGGACGAGACGGGGGATCCGTACCGTGCGCTGGCGGAGCGCTACCTCAAGATCAACTGCTCCGTCATGACGCCGAACACGGCGCGCTTCGACGATTTGCGCCACCTGGTGCCGGAGTATCAGGTGGACGGGGTGATCGAGGTGATCCTGCACGGGTGCCACACCTTCGCGGTGGAGGCGTGGAACACGATGAAGGTCGTTCAGGAGGAGCTGGGCCTGCCTTATCTCCGGCTGGACACGGACTTCTCGAAGTCGGACCAGGGGCAGATCGAGACGCGGCTGGGGGCCTTTATCGAGATGATGACGGCGGCGTAATTCCTGCGTAAATCCGCCGCATACCTCGTTGTTTCTCCCCGCCTGCGGCTGATTTGGAAATGGGCTTGGGTGCTTTTAGACTACATTATTTTTAGGAGGTTATTCTTATGGTAACAGTCAACGCGATGGGGAAGCTCTGCCCGGAACCGGTCATCATGACCAAGGCCGAGTTGGATAAGGGCGCGACGGAGGTCACGGTCTCGGTTGATAACGACATCGCCGTGTCGAACGTCACGCGCCTGCTGGAGGGCCGGGGCTTTCAGGTTGAGCTCCAGAGAAATGGTGACGAGCGGAAGCTGACCGCGAAGAAGGTGGGCGACGGCCCTGTGCCCTCCGCCTCTCAGGGTGGGCGCCTCTTTGCCGTGCTGGTCACGGGGAAGACCCTGGGCCGCAGTGACGAGGAGCTGGGCGAGGTGTTGATCAAGGCGTTCCTGGGTACGCTCTCCAAGCTCACGACGCGCCCGGCGGTCATCGCCTTCATGAACGAGGGTGTCAAGCTGACCCTGGCGGAGTCCTCCGCCTGCGACCACATCAAGGACCTGGAGAAGACCGGCACGAAGGTCCTTGTGTGCGGGACCTGCACGACCCACTTCGGCATCACGGACAAGGTGGCCGTCGGGACCGTCTCCAATATGTTCGAGATCATGGAAATGCTCACGGGAGCCGACAAGATACTCAGCCTCTAGTTGCATGTTCTACGCGGGGATAGACATCGGCTCTACGGCGGCGAAGGCCGTTCTGCTGAACGAGGCGAAGGACGAGGTCCTGGCCCGAAGGGTTACACCCAGCGGGTGGAACAGCCGGGAGACCGCGGACGAGATCCTGACGTGGCTCCTGTCCCTGGGGCATGAGCGGCAGGACCTCCACGTGACGGCGACGGGGTACGGACGCGTGTCCGTGCCCTACGCCGACAGCACCCTGACGGAGATCACCTGTCACGGCAGGGGCGCGGCGTTCCTGGCGGGAAAGCAGGCCGCGTCCCCTGATGGGAAAGGTCCAGCGGCCCTCGCGAAGCTTGACTTGACGGTGATCGACATTGGGGGACAGGACACAAAGGTCATCGTCCTCAAGGCCGGGCGCGTGCTGGACTTCGTGATGAACGACAAGTGTTCCGCCGGAACGGGAAAATTTCTTGAGGTCATGGCCAACCGCCTGGGCGTCACGCTGCCGGAGTTCTTCGCGATGGCGGAGCGGGGAAAGGACATCACCATATCCTCCATGTGTACGGTCTTCGCCGAGTCGGAGATCGTGAGCCTGATGGGGCAGGGGACGCCGCGGGAGGATATCGCCCGGGGCGCGGTGGGCTCCGTCGTCGCCAAGGTCGTCACGCTGGCCGGGCGCAAGGGGATAAACGGCGCCTGCTTCCTCACCGGCGGGTTCTGCGAGACGCCGCTGGTCTTACAGAAGCTGGGCGAGGCGCTGGGGACCGAGGTTCACACGAGTCCGGACGCCCGCTTTGCCGGGGCTATCGGCGCGGCGCTGCTTGGAAAATGAGGCAGGGGCTGGAGGGCCCCTTTGGCGGACAGTTCTGGGTGCCGGGCGGGGATCTTCCCCACCCGGCTTCT
>JAFUYV010000223.1 GCA_017476945.1 Fretibacterium sp. | reverse complement strand
GCGCTTGGCATTATTGAGGGTGAGATAAAGGCGTTTGCCGGTCTTGTGCGCGATGGAATTATAACGGTCCGGGACGCGGCGCTGAGGGCCAACGTGACCGAGGCGGAGTTCAGCACGCAAATGGCCGCGCTGGGGTACTAGGCTGTGTGGACGTCGCGAGACGAGCGAGTGGCGGAGGCGGCGATAAACGTTGCGCCCCTTTTTCAGTCCCCCCTTCAAATCTCCTCCCGAAGCAGTCCCTCCGCGCAGCGGCCCGCCAAGGCAAAAACCCCCTGTCGGGCACGGAGGGAGACATTGTCCTCAAACATCCGGACGACGCCCTCTACGTCCCGCCCCACGACCTGGCGCAGCAGGGACAGATCCTCCCCCGTGAAGGACGGCCGCTCCTCCTGCGCTTCCGGGGCACAGGCCGCGCAGAGCAACCCCTCGCCGGTCCACGCCGCTCTCGCCGTATCAGGCCCGCGCCGCGAGCGATTAAGTGCAGTTTCGCGCCGCGAGCGACTAAAGCCAATTTCTCGGCCACAGCGGGCGCAGTGTCTCAGGTCCGGCGCAAGGCCCCACTCCTCCAGCCAGCGCCAGAGGAAACGCCACTCCGCGGCCGCCGGGGGAACGTGGGGGACAGACAGGAGGCGCATGTTCCAATAGAGGTTGGCCAGCAGCTCGTCCGCCGGATGCTCAAAGATCAAAAAGCGCTTCACGAGGCGAGCCCACCGCACCGCCGTCCGAAGCGCCTCGGGCCGTTTCCTGAGCGGGTACATATCGTCCACGATGTCCACGCCGCTCAGGCAGAGTCCCCCGGCGCGCCCCCGGTGCAGTTGGAACGTCCCCCACACGAAGGGCTCCGTGCCGCCCCCGAACCGGACGCGCCCGCTCTCCGCCCCCGGGGCCGAGGCCCGCAGCAGCCCCTGCCCCTTGAGAAAGAGCGTCATCCACAGCCCCCCCTCCCCTACCCGGGCACGGGCCAGAACCACGCCCGGCGCGGCCATAAGCCCCTGACGCGCCATCTACATCCCGTACCCCAGGCGGCGCAGCACAAGGTCCGTCTGCCTCCAGTGCGGGGAGACCTTCACCCACAGGTCGAGGTAGACCGGCAGGCCGGTGAGCTCCTCCAGCTCCGCCCGCGCGCTCCGGCCGATTTTTTTAATCATCTTCCCCCCCGCGCCGATGACGATGGCCTTTTGCCCCTCCGTCTCCACAATCAGGGAGGCGCGGATGTAGAGGCGCTTCCGGTCCGGGTACTCCTCCGGGCTCTTGTACTCGTCGATCTCGACCGCCGTGCAGTGCGGGATCTCGTCCCGCAGCAGGGACAGCACCTTGCCCCGGATGGTCTCGGAGGCCATGAAGCGCTCCGTTGAGTCCATCAGCACATCGGGGTCATACCACGGCGTGCCCTCCGGCAGCAGGGGCAGGAGCAGTCCGATGAGGGCCTCCAGGCCGCGCCCCAACTTCGCGGAGATGGCAAGTTTCCCCACAAAGGGGCGCACTCCCTCCTAGAGCCGGAACGCTTCCTCCGGGTCCGCCGTGTCCGCCTTGTTCACCACCAGGACGACGGGGAGATCCGCCTCCGCCAGGACACGCGCGGCCTCCAGGTCCTCCGGCCGGAGCTTCCTGTCCCCCGCCTCCACCAGCCAAAGGGCGGCATCCGCGTCGTCCAGCGCTTCCGCGGCGGACCCCACCAGGAACCGCCCCAGCTTATCCTTCTCCTTTGGGCGGTACAGCCCCGGCGTATCGGTGAAGACAATCTGCGCGCGGTCGTCATTGTAAATGCAGCGGACCGCGTTGCGCGTCGTCTGGGGCTTGGGGGACACGATCGCCACGCGGGCCTTCAGGAGGGCGTTGATCAACGAGGACTTGCCCACGTTGGGGCGCCCCACCAGCGCGACGGCGCCGCACTTGAAATCCCGTCTCTCCGCGTCCAAGGCTTAATGCTCCAGGAAGAAGGAGTGGGGCAGCAGCTCCTGTATCCCGAAAAGTTTTGGCCCCTGGGATGAGGCCAGGACCACCACCATGTTGGAATTGAACTCCATCAGGGTCTGGCGGCACGTGCCGCAGGGGGGGCAGGGCACGGTGAGGTAATCGTCCCGATCCTCATGGGAGCCCACCACCGCAATGGCCAGGGGATCCCTCATCCCCTGAGAGACCATGACGGCAATGGAGCTGCGCTCGGCGCACACCGTGATGCCATACGAGGCGTTCTCGACATTACACCCCTTCAGGATCTCCCCGCTTTTGAAGAGCAGCGCCGCCCCAACGTGAAAGCGCGAATAAGGAACATAGGCCCGGGCAGCCGCCTCACGGGCCTGTTCCAGCAGCTCCTCCGGCGAGACCTCCCCCGGCCACAGGGCTCCTTTTCCGTTCACGCCTTGCATCGCACTTTCCATCGAACTACCTCCCGCTCGTAGATTCCGTTGCTGTTCCCGTGCCGTCAGGCTTCAGCCTGCTCAGGCGCAGGACCTTCACGCGGTGCTCCTCCAGGTCCACGACCTTTATCCGCCAGTCGCCGTACTCGAAAACGTCCCCCTCCTTGGGGAAGCTGCCGGACAGGAGCAGCGTCAGCCCCCCCAACGTCTCCGCGTCCTCGGACTCGAAGGGGCAGCCCAGAGCCTCGCTCAGGTCCTCCAGGCTTGTCCCGCCCTGCACGGTGTAGGAGCCGTCGTCCATCTTCTGGATGTCCGGGGCCTCCTGGTCGTATTCGTCCTGTATCTCGCCAACGATCTGCTCCAGGATATCCTCCATCGTCACGAGCCCCGCCACGCCGCCGTACTCGTCCACGGCGATGGCGATGTGGATATGGTCGCGCCGCATGACGCCCAGGAGCTCCGCCGTTCGGATCGTCTCCGGAACGAAGATCGGCTTGCGCAGGAGCTGTCCAACCGGGCGCTGAAGATCCGCCTCCAGCAGGCCCCTCAGCGTGTCCTTCACGTAGAGGATGCCCACAATGTTGTCCAGCGTCTCCTCGTAGACAGGGATGCGCGAGTGCCCGTGTTCGATAAAGATCTTCACGGCCTCGTCCAGCGTATCGCTGGCCTCCAGGGTCAGCATATCCATGCGGGGGACCATGATCTCATGGACGCGGGTCTCATCAAAGTCGATGATCCCGTCGATCATCCGGCGCTCCGTGGCCTCCAGGGCGCCGCTCTCCTCCCCTATCTTGACCACCTGCTCAATCTCGTCGCGGGTCACGAAGACCTGCTGGGAGCCGAGGTCCAGGTGAAGCAGCAGCCCGATGAGCCGGACGCAGCGCTTCATCGCCCAGACGAAGGGCGACAACAGGAAAGCCAGGGCCCGAAGCAGCGGCGACGTGAACATCACGACGTTCTCAGCGTAGACCATCGCGGCGTTCTTGGGCAGGATCTCCCCAAAGATGACGATGAGCACCGTCATGATGGGAATCACCCACATCAGCACGCGCGGGCCGAAGACCTGAAGCGCGATGCTCGACGCCAGGGCGCTGGCCGCGATGTTCACCACGTTGTTCGCGATGAGGCAGACCATCAGCGCCTCCTGCACGTCGTCGATGAGCCACTGGAGCGTCGATCGCAGGAATGGCCGCCGCTCCTGAAGGAGCAGGAGCTTTCCCTTGCCCGTCATCGTGATGGAGGTCTCCGCGCCGCTGAAGAAGGCGGACAGGAGAAACAGGGCAAGGAACCAAAGCCCATCCTCCAGCATCATGTCAATGGAATAGGGCTCCATCACCGGGCCTCCGACGGACAGGAGGTCCTAGTGCCGACGACGGCGCATGGATGCGCCCGCTTGTCGTCGGCCGACGGACAGGAGGTCCTAGTGCCGACGACGGCGCACGGATGCGCCCGCTTGTCGTCGGCCGACGGACCGGAGGCCTTATACCCACAGGGCACAGGATGCCCGGCGTGGAGAGCGTCAAGCAGGCGGGCTCTGATCTCATCCTGCCGGGCCCACATGGCGGTCTGGCGCTCCTCTGTGTCGTGGTCCCAGGCCAGGAGGTGCAGGAAGGAGTGGGCCAGCATGAGGCACAGCGCCTCATCCAGAGGGAGCTCCGGGTGGAGCCTCGCCGTCTCCTCCGGGCAGATCACCACATCCCCCAAAGGCAGGACGGGCATCATGGGGTCCGGCGCAAAGCCCTGCTCTCCCTCCCACATCGGGAAGGACAGCACGTCCGTCGCCTCGTCACGCTCACGGTACTCCCGGTTGAGCCGGCGTATCTCCTCCGGAGCGGCCAGGGTCACGGAGACCTCCACGGCCTCATGACGCGCTGCGCCAGGGTAAAGCCCCAGAAGCTCCCGCTCCAGGACCGGCTCGAAGCGCTGCCAGGCCGCTATCGGCACGGGACTTTGAGGATCCCCGTCCCCGGCTGGACTTTGCCCCCCCGGGACGTCTACATTAAGCACTAACTTCAACGAAACCCCCCCAATTAATGTATTTCAAAATCATTCCCTGAACAAATCGTCAAAGTCGACCCTTTCAAAAACCTCCAGTCGTCCTCCCCGCGTTGCATTCAGGATACGAATGTCGTGTTGCTCGGCGTATTGTTTAGCAGCTTGATAGGCTATTGTAATTCCTTCGCTTCCATATATAGAACTTCCAAGGGGATCATACTTCGGACTAAAATAATTTTGCACCCCCTCGTTAATCTGCAGGACACCATTAACAACATCTTTAGCAAAATGATGGTCGACACCCAATAAAATAATTTCTGAAAATCCAAAGTACATAGCGATTTGGAGATTTGTATGAGTAATAGTGGCTCCATTCCACACATATTTCGTAATGTCATCTGAAAACTCAAAGCCGAATAGTACCCTAATTGCCAGCGCATTAGGAAGCGGTATCATATATCGTTCCGGGTCTAGTCCAATTATCTTCAGCTCTGATGGCAATGCAGAAAGTTCGGAGATGAAAGGCTTCATCACCTCTGGATGCTGTGTGGTATAGAACGTAGGGCGCCAAGCCGTTTCCTCATAAATATAGTGAATCTTGTTACTGGCAAAAGTAAATTCGTCCTTGAGCTTATCAAGGTCGCTCGCCCTGAGGCTTGGGCCGTTGCCGATGATAAAACATCTTTTTCCCGCGTATTTTCCCTTATACTTCCTTAAAATTTTTGCGGAACGTTGAAATAACGGTGTATAATATATGTAATGTACGCTATCAATCAACTTTTTATTTTTGATCACAATGGCATCCCGCGCCCTGTAAAATGGCACAGCCACGGCCTTTCGGACCGCGTGATAGTACGGCGCCGTCTTGGGATTATCACGAAGCAGGGCTTTCAAACTCATTTTCCGCAAACACCTTTTCTTATGATAATAATCTTTTCTCTTCTCTGGTATATATAGCGCGACGCTCAATCTTACGGACCCGGCGCGTGTGGTACATGGAGAGCAGGGCCGACAGAAGGGCGGACTTGATCGTGGCAAAATCCTTTTGGGTGAAGTCCACGTCGCTGAACTGCCCCTCGTTGACCTTGCTGTTCACGACCTGGTCGATGGTCTGCTGGAGCGCCAGGATGTACTGGCTCCGGCCCCTGTTGAGGTGCGGCCGGGCTGAAGACGCAGGACCCAGCGGCTCGTCGTCGGATTCCACCAGCTCACGGCCAAGGTTCAGGCTGCGGACGGCCGCCTCCATCGAGTCCACGATCATCAGCAGAGCCGTCTCGCGGGAGCCGGGCTTTGGCCCCGGATAGCAAAAGTCCGCCCACTCGGCGTTCTCCCCCATCGCCCGCGCCTT
>JAFUYV010000222.1 GCA_017476945.1 Fretibacterium sp. | reverse complement strand
CTCCGGAAAACCGCAGAGCTCCATCAGCCCTCGAACCTTCACAGGGTCCAGCCCCCTGCCCCCCACCTGATAGGCCCAGGTGGAGTCCGAGTAGCGCTCACAGAGGACGGCTCGTCCTGCCGCAAGGGCCGGACGCACCACGGACGCCAGGTGCCCGCTGCGGTCGGCCAGGAAGAGCAGCAGCTCCGTCTCCGCGCCGGTGACCTCACCCTCCAGCACCAGGGAACGCAACGCCCTCCCCCCATTCCAGCCGCCGGGCTCGAAGGTGCGCTCCACGTTCCAGCCCCGTCCCTCCAGCCAGCGGGCAAGGTGGCTCGCCTGCGTACTCTTGCCGCAGCCGTCGATCCCCTCCAGAGTGATGAAGGGCCCCCGGGCGGTCGCCATTACTTCGCCTCACCCTTGGCGCGGCTTGGAGTTTGCTCGCTCACGGCGCGAGCCTGCACCGTCACCAGACGCTTAATCATGCCATCGACGAAGCGGTCCGCTCGATAGACGCACAGCGTCCCCTCCTTGATGCGGCGCTCCTTCGTCTGACTCAGGAACTCCGTCTCCTCGGGAAGGAGGTTGGCCTCGCCATCGTGGGCCTCCTTGCCGTCCTTGGAGGGGGGCAGAGGGCCCTTTTCCCCCTGAGTTCCAACTTTGGCGGCCTTCTTAATGGCCTCGGCGATGGCGTCACTGGTCAGCTCAACGAACAGCTCGTTGTTCGCGTCCAGCGCGCCGATCTCCTCCAGCATACGGTCCAGGCTGTCAATGGCCTTCCATCCTCCCTCGATAGCGAGCTGCGGCAGGGGGTGGACGCCCCCACCCCGCACGATGAGCTCGCAGACGCCGGACGCGCCCTCAGGGACCTTCACCGTGAAATCCCGGCTTATGGGTTTGCCGCGCCAGGGGCGCAGCGTCACCGTCACCTTCAGCTCCTCGCCCGCCTTCGCCCTGGCTGGGGCCTTCACGTCCTCGATCAAAAGAGCCTGGGGCATCTCCGACGCCTCCACGTCAAGGCGGAAGCTCAGCGGCATCCTATCCTCAAACGGCTGAGTGAGAAAGGCGCTTATAATCTGCAGGGGCTGCTTCAGAGCGGCGGACGCCGCGTCCTCCTCGGAGAAGAAGACATCGTTCCGCGTCCAGCCGTTGCGGATGCCCTTTGCCTCGATGCGGAGGGTCACGTTCATCATGCCCTGCCCCTTGCGTCCCCACGCCTCCTCAACGAGGCCCGTGCAGATGCCCTCCAACAGCTTTGCGCTCAGGTAGGCGTCCGGCACGACGCGAAAGCTTCGCTCGTCCCGCGTGCCCCGATCCCGGTCGCGGAAGACGACCGTCACGGGGATGGAGGGGGCGAAGAAACCGCTCTGACCGCCGATCCCGGCGTCCCGGTCCTGGGTGACGGTCCCGACAAGAGCGGTGGGGCTCGCCAACTTGAAGGGGAAGGCCTGGCTGCTCACCGTCTCATGGATGACGGCACGAGCCGCGGGATAGGCCGCCCTCCCCCGCCTGAGGAAGGGATGCCCGAAGGCCAGGAAGCGCCCATCCTTTGATGTGGCTGTGACGGTCCCCGTTGCCGCCACCTCCACGTCACCCCAGGCCAGCAACGCCGTCACCGCCTCCCCAGGCTGGAAACGCCCCGGCTCCACCGGGAGCGATCCCCGACGGGCGGGGACCTCCGTCAGGTCCTCACCCCCCAGGGCGCGCGCAAGGGACGACGCCGGCACGCCGGACACGGCGATGGGCGTCGCGGCAAAGCGGGATCCGGGGGCCAAAGCTGCGGAGGGCTTTCGCCGCCCCCCGGCGTTTTCATCGGCGAAGACCCCGCACATGTCGGCGATGGGCGTCACGAGGGCAAGGGAATGGTCGCTGAACTCCCAGCCGCGCCCCACAGCCCCGGCCAGTTTGCCGCGGAAGTAGACGGGGGAGCCGCTCATGCCCCTGGCCAGCGCCACGGGGCTGCCCCCGGCGGGCAGAAGACGGACGAGGATGAAGTCCCGAACCTCGCCGCGCGGTGGGGTGTCCAGAGGACCCGCCTGCGGAATGACCCCAGCCACCTCCACGGGGAGGCGAGCGGGCTCCGTCCCACGAAGGACCGTGAGCATATAGCCCTTCTCCCCCACGCGGAGGGCGCCCGCGGGGATCGTAGGCTGCTCCGGGACGAAGGGGACGGCCAGGGCCCCCGCCGCGCCGCTGAGACACAGGGCGAGGAGGCACAGGACCACAGCACGGCAAAACGGCCGCAACACGGTCAGCACCCCAATCCCCCCCTGGCGCGGGCGCGGAGGTATTCCATGATGAAGTCCCCGATATCCCCGTCGAGGACAGCCTGAACATTGCCCTTCTCGAAGTTCGTCCGATGGTCCTTCACCAACGTGTAGGGGTGCAGGACGTAGGAGCGGATCTGGCTGCCCCACGTGCTCTCCTTCTTGTCCCCAACGACCGAGGCGAGCTGGTCCTGGCGCTCCTGAAGGGCCAGCTCGTAGAGACGGCTCCTCAGCACGTGCATAGCCACCTGGCGGTTCATGTGCTGAGATCGCTCGTTCTGACAGCTCACAACGATGCCCGTGGGCAGATGAGTGATGCGGACGGCGGAGTCCGTGCGGTTAACGTACTGCCCCCCCGCGCCGCTGGCCCGGAAGGTGTCGACTTTCAGGTCCTCCGGCCGCACCTCAACGTCCACGTCGTCCGGGAACTCCGGCGACACGAGGACTGACGCGAAACTGGTGTGGCGGCGGTGGGCCGAGTCAAAAGGAGAGATGCGCACCAAGCGATGGACACCGCGTTCCGCCTTCAGAAAACCGTAGGCGTAGCCCCCCTCCATCATCACGGTGGCGCTCTTGATGCCCGCCTCCTCGTCGTTCGTGGCCTCCAGCACCGTAGCCTTAAGGCCCTCGCGCTCGGCGTAGCGCAGATACATCCTCAGCAGCATCTCCGCCCAGTCCTGGGAGTCCAGTCCGCCGGAGCCAGCGTGAACAGTCAGGATGGCGTTGGCGGTGTCGTAGTCCTCGTTCAGGAGCAGCAACAGGCTTGTGTGCTCCAGCGAACGGCGGAGCTCCTCGGCACGCCGGTCGAACTCCCCCTGGAGCTCCACGTCCTCCGTGCCGGACAGCATCTCCTCAAGCACACCCAGGTCATCGACCTCGGCGCACACGTGCCGCCATCCGTCGAGGCGGGTGTTCACGACAGAAAGCTCCTTCAGGACCCCCTCGTGCCCCTCGCGGCTCCAGAAGTCCGGCTCAGCGCTTTGGGCCGTCAGTTCCTTCGATTTTTTCTCCAGCTCAGGCAGGTCAAAGGCTGTCCTGCAGCTCCTGCTTCAGGACGCGCAGTTCCTCCAATACGGTAATGTTCGCGACAAGCATCTCATGATTCCCCCAACGTCTCCCCATGAAGGGGCTTCCTGCCAAGGGGCAAAACCCCTCACAGCTTTTTCGATTATATTATAGCAGTGAGGGACTAAACTAAAAGCAAAAGCGCACGAAGGATGTCCTCCGGGGATTTACCGCCTCCAGGTGAAGCGGTTGGGCATGAAGGCGCGAAGGCGCTGGACGAGCACCGCCGCGGCGAAACAGGAGATGAGGTCGCCAGGCAGCGGCATCAGCACGAAAGTCCACAGCAGGACACCGGCCTCCAGCGTCCTGCCAAGATAATAGCGCGCGACAAGATAATAGTAAGGGATGCCTATGG
>JAFUYV010000221.1 GCA_017476945.1 Fretibacterium sp. | reverse complement strand
TTGCAGAGCAGAGCAGAGCTGAGCAGAGCAGAGCAGAGCAGAGCTGTGCAGGTAACTTATGCTTTGTGGTGATGTATAATTACGTTAGAGAGCTATCCTACACACGCTACCCTGATATTAAAGGCCTGACAGTACCTCTGTTTAAAGAACAGATTGCTTATCTTCAAAAATATTATCACTTTGTCCGCGTGCGAGATATAATCGCGGCTGTCTATGAGGAAAAATCTTTGCCTGAAAACGCGGTGTGGCTTACCTTCGATGATGGGTACGCCGATCACTATCAGAATGTTTTTCCCATTCTTGACGAGCTGGGGATTGAAGGGGCTTTCTTTGTTCCGGGGAAAACTGTCATGGAACATAAAGTCCTTGATGTCAACAAAGTGCATTTTGTTCTGGCCTCTGTTAAGGATGTTTCAAACCTTCTCACGGATATTTACAGGCTCTTAGATAAGTATCGAGATGCCTATGCACTAGAGAGCAATGATTATTATTTCCAAAAACTGGCGAAGGCCAATCGCTTCGACCTAAAAGAGGTCATCTTTGTAAAACGATTGTTGCAAGTTGAGTTGCCTGAGGAACTGCGCAATATCATTACCGACAATTTGTTCCGAAAATATGTTTCGGAGAATGAGGTTGCCTTTGCACAGGAGCTGTATATGACAGAGGATCAACTGCGTTGCATGCTTCGCCATGGTATGTATGTGGGCAGCCATGGATACGGCCATTATTGGCTTGACAGCCTGCCCCGGGAAAAACAGGCGGATGAGGTCGACAGGGGGCTGGACTTCCTAAAATGTATTGGCAGCGATACCGAAAACTGGATTATGAACTACCCTTATGGCGCATACAACAACTCGCTGATAGAGATTATCAGGAACCGCGGCTGTAAGCTGGGGCTCTCAACAAGAGTAGCGGTGGCGGAACTGACGAAGGACAACGCCTTTACCCTGCCCAGGCTGGACACCAACGACCTGCCAAAGGACAGAAACGCGGAGTTTTCTCCGTTGAGCGTGAGGTGATGTGTCGTGGAGATACGCTTTTTTAAAACGTCGGAAAAGGAGCTGCTCTTAGATTCCATCAGAAAATTGTGGAATCCCAATCATATTTATGTGCGCAACCCAGCGGTGCTTGAACATCTGGTGCTGAACACGCCGTATCGCGCCGGATTTTCAGGAGTAGGGAACTATTCTTTCCTCGGTATTTGGGAAAATGACCATGTGATTGGAATTTTAGGGACAATTCCACAAGAGATCAATATCATAGGGAAAAAAGGCCGATCCTCAACGTTTACAATTTGGGCTGTGGATAAGGGCAAAAGAGGAGTTTGTGGCTTAACCTTTCAGGAATTTTTGGACACCACGGGGTTGGACATGAAACTTGCGATTGGCCTCAGCCCAATGGCCTACAAGATTTACAACCTTCTTGGCTGGATGGTGATTGAGGATGTGCCGCGTTGGGTTGCTGTTAATCGTGTCGAGGAAACTGTTAAACATCTACTGCCCAACGACAGCACGATTCCCTATCTCCCAAGGGTTATTCCTTGTAACTTAAAGACAAGGTATAAAATAGAAATCGACACCTTAAATGCGAAGAAGTGGGACAGATTTTACAGCAGCCAATTTGCACCTATGACCATCGGGACCTGTCGGGATTATAAGTTTCTCAAATGGCGCTACATGGATTCCCCTGTCCTGAAATATCATTTTTTAACACTCTCTGATGAGAAAGAGGATTGCTATGGTTTAGCTGTTGTCCGAATTGAGCATATCTTGGACGGGCGATATCGCCTTGGTCGCATCTTGGAGTTTATTGCAGTGGAAGCGGAGGCATCCATCCTGCTGGCAAATGCGGTCGTTGGCTTTGACCCGAGCGTACTCATGTGGGACTTTTATTGTCTATCGGACGTGACTGCGTTTGGTTTGGAAGCCGTCGGTTTTCGCAAAATCCCTGTTTGGATGAATAAGGTCATGATGCCAACGCGTTTTCAGCCCGTGGATTATAATCACATGAAACTGAACGCGGCAATCTGGCTGAGTGCTCAGGCTAAGGCAAGTCTGTCACCTTTAAGTACCTATCAGTGGTACATCACAAAGGGAGATGCCGATCAAGACAGAGCTAACTGAGGACGACTAAAACTTTTGATGTATGGAGGGAATATTTATGACTGAACAAGACTTTCTGGTAAAGATGAAGGAAATTCTGGACAATGAGGACGTAACGATGGACACGGCTCTCGCGGACATCGAGGAGTGGGACTCTGTAAGCGTTGTGGGCTATGTGGCAATGGCTAACGCCACCTGCGGCAAGCGCCCCATAGCAGAACAGATTCGAGGCTGCGCGTCTATCCGCGATCTGTACGG
The DNA here is from genome assembly GCA_017476945.1 of Fretibacterium sp. Taxonomy (GTDB): domain Bacteria; phylum Synergistota; class Synergistia; order Synergistales; family Aminobacteriaceae; genus JAFUYV01. Next base: position 8,084 of record JAFUYV010000221.1, on the reverse strand, counting down.
CCTGCTGGGAGCGTGAATTGAAAGCCTACATTACTCGGATAGCGTATTACCTGCCGGATGTCGTTGAGGAAAATACGCCGGGGCGCTTGATGAAGAAGACGGGGATTGAGCGCCGCCATCTCTGTCCGGCTCACATGACGGCGGGAGATATGGCAAAGGAGGCCGCTGAAAAACTATTCGATAAAGGAGTTGACCGCGATTCCGTGGATTTCCTGCTCCTCTGCACACAATCCCCCGATTATCCCCTGCCCACAACGGCGTGCCTCTTGCAGGACAGGCTGGGACTGCGCAAAAATTGCGGGGCCTTGGATTTCAATTTGGGCTGTTCAGGCTTCATCTATGGCTTAGGGCTTGCCAAAGGCCTGATCGAATCCGGGCAGGCGAAACGGGTCTTGCTGCTGACGTCCGAGACCTACAGCAAATATATCCATCCACAGGACCACGCGACAGGTCCGCTCTTTGGAGACGCGGCGGCAGCAACGCTGATTTCTTCAGTCGAGGCAGAAGAAGAAGGGCTCTATGGATTTGTCTATGGCACGGATGGCGGCGGGGCAGAGAACCTGATCGTCCCCGTTGGGGGGATGCGTAACCGTTATCAGGACACGCCGGTTGAGGAACGAACGGATGACTATGGCAACATCAGGACCAATCGGGATCTCTTCATGAATGGCTCGGAGATCATGAATTTTGCGCTTGAGGTTGTGCCGCAGGCTATCGAGGATATCCTTTCCAAAACCTCGCTTACAAGAGCCGGCATCGATTATTTCGTGTTTCATCAGGCAAATCGGATGATGCTGAGCTATCTGCAAGAGAAGTGCGGCCTGCTTAACGTCCCTTATTGGAACGACGTGAGAGACTATGGAAACACCGTTTCAAGCTCCATCCCCGTTGCGCTGTGTGACATGCTGTCCCGGCATCCTGAAAGCGAGTGTAAGCGTGTCGTGCTTGTTGGCTTTGGGGTGGGGTTATCGTGGGGAGGATGCGTTGGAAATCTTTCGTACGTGACGGGGAGGCTTGAAAGGTGAGCCGTGTCATCTACGATTTTACAGGTGAGCGGTACGTCGTGACCGGGGCCTCGTCCGGCATGGGGCGTCGCGTGGCGCTGGAGCTGGCGGAGGCGGGGGCAGCCGTGCTGGCGTTGGGCCGCAATGAGGAGCGTTTGGACATCCTGCGAGCCGCATACCCAGAACTTATCGTTACAGCCTCTCTGGATGTCTGCGGGGCCGGCGCGATGGAGCGGGCCATTGAGGCTTTCGTCGAAGCTCGCGGCAGGCTCAATGGCGGAGTCCACGCGGCGGGCATCAGCGATATGACGCCGCTCCGGTCCTACAGCCGGGAGACAGCGCGCCGCATCATGGACGTCAGCTTTTGGGCCGGGATGGATTTGCTTCAGCTCGTCACGCGGTCAAAGTTCGGAGTGAGGGGGACCTCGACCGTGCTGTTCTCCTCTGTTTATGCCGCCTCCCCTACAAAAGGAATGTTTGCCTATGGAGCGGCGAAGGCGGCGGTCAACGCCGCGCTCCGCTCCGCGGCAAAGGAGATAGGGGTCAAGGGGCATCGGGTGAACAGCGTCCTTCCCGGCTGGGTGGCGACGCCCATGACGGAGCAGGCCGGAGAAAGCCGGGACATCGGAGAGATCGTTGCCCGTCACCTGCTGGGCCCCGGAAAACCGGAGGACGTGAGCGGCGTGGTGCTTTTCCTCCTCAGCGGAGCTTCTCGCTGGATGACCGGCGCCAATATTGTGGTTGACGGGGGGTATCTGGCGTAGCGCAACGGCGCTTGAGGCGCGTTCAGGGTTAAGAGGGCCCCACGCTGATATAAAAAGTTGTGATCAATGTCCAAAAACTTGCCAAAAGCTGACAACTCATGTAAATTTATCCTCAGGTACGAGGAGGTTGTCACTATGCAGGAGGACGCGCTGAGGGATTTGGTGGACACCATCCACCGGCAGAGGACAGAACGGCAAAACGTGGAATTGAAGGCGGCACATGAAGGTTTTCCCAAGAGGATATATGATACTTTGTCTTCATTCTCCAATCAGGACGAGGGAGGAATATTGATCTTCGGGGTAAACGATAAGCCCAACTATGAGATCGTGGGCGTTTATGATGCCGAAGATGTGCAGCGCAAGATTTCAGAAGCCTGTAAACAGATGGAACCGCTGGTGCGGGCGCTGACGACCATATGCGAGATTAATGGTAAGATGGTGGTGTCAGCAGAAATCCCCAGTGTGGAGTATTCGCTCAGGCCTGTGTTTTACAAGGGTCAGGAACGGCTCAAAGGTTCCTTTGTCCATGTCGGCGACGCGGATGAGCTGATGACTGAGTATGAAGTGTACAGCTATGAGGCGTTCCGTAACAGAGTTCACGAGGATGCCCGCCCTGTTGAGAGGGCAAAGCTGGAGCTGTTTGATCAGAAGCGGCTGGCACGTTATCTGGAGGCGGTGAGAGCAGAACGCCCCAATCTTTCCACCATGACGGACAGCGATATCTTTGAGATCATGGGGGTTACGCGTGACAGGATCCCCACCCTTGCGGGGGTTATGACATTCTCAAAATATCCGCAGGCCTATTTCCCACAGCTCTGTGTGACAGCGGTCCTTGTGCCTGGAACGCAGCTTGGGGACGAGGGGCCAGACGGGGAACGCTTTCAGGACAACGCGCGCATCACAGGCGCGCTGCCGGAGATGCTGGAGGAGGCGGAAAGATTTGTCAGGCGGAACAGCCGCACAAGGACGATTATCGACGCCGGCGGAAAACGCGCGGATCAAGCAGAATATCCTGCAAGAGCTGTGCGGGAGGCGCTCCTGAATATGCTGATCCATCGGGATTACAGCGTATATACGGAAAATACTCCGGCTTGTATCGAGATGTATCGAGACCGGATAGTGTTCCGGAACACAGGCGGCTTGGTGGGCACCACCTCTCTCCATCTGCTTGGGAGAAGTCGCCTTGAAACACGAAACACTGTCTTGAACAACATGCTTGAGCTCCTTCACATAGCGGAGAATCGCTACTCCGGCGTTCCCACTATGCTCAGGGAGCTGAAAAACGCGGGCATGAGGCCGCCGGAGTTCGCGGTACGCCATGGCGAGTTCAGCACAACCTTTTTCAACAACATCTTTGATCTCAAAGAGCCGGCGCTGCGGGCAAAATACACGGCGGGTGCGCACACCGGCAAACCTGCCCGCACCAAGCCAACGGTAAAGAAGCGGGTAACACGCAAAGACTGGCAGCAGGCTATCCTCGACTTCTGCCGTGCCCCTAAAAGCAGAAATGAGCTCACCGCCTTTACCGGCAAATCCCGGTACTACACCATGGTAAAGCTGGTGCAGCCCTTGCTTGTCTCCGGCAAACTCAAAAGGACGCTTCCGGAGAAACCCAGAAGTATTCACCAGCGTTTTGTCGCGGTCTGATTTTAACGAAAAAGACATTAAAAAGGGGCGGTTTCATTGAAGATGTCGCGTCGTCTTTCGTTGTGTTTTTTCTGGGGGGGGCTGCTGGCCGTTGCCATGGCCGCCGCGTGGGGACTCCTGCCCCGCTGGCGGCTGGAGCGCGCGGACAGGACGGTCGCCGTCCTTGTGGATTTCCGGGAGGTTCTGCCCCTGGCGCGCGCGTCCGGGCTGACCGCTGAGGAGGCCCTGTCCCGGCTGAAGGAGCGGGGCGTGTGCGGGGTGATGGTGAGCGAGCTGACGGGCGACGACGCCTCACACGGACTTGGCTGGGCCAGCCTGGAGGCCGTGCGGCCGGAAGCGGGGGAACAGGGGACCCTCGTCTCCATCCTGCCAGGCGCGCCGGACGCCGGGCTCCTCTCGGAGTGGCTCTCCCTGCGCCTTGCCGGAGGAGAGAAGCGAACCTCGGAAGCCGGGGCGCTCCTCCTGCCTCTGCCCACCAACATGCTCAAGACCGTCGGGATCGTGCCGGACATTGAGGGACTGACCACCGCAAAGAAGCTCAACCTCCCGATTTTCTACCGCCCCGCGCCCTCACTGGGCTGGATGGCTCCGACCGCCACGGAGATGCTTCGCCGCGTGGCGGCCGCCTACCCGGTGAGCGTGTTCGCCCCGTCCGGCGAGATCGTGTCCGGCTATCCGGACGTCAGTGCCCTTGCCGCCGCCTCAAAGGAGCTGGCGCTGCCCGTTGCGCAGGTGGAGTTCTCCCGCCAGCTTGGGGCCCCGGCGCTGAATCACCGCGCCGCGCCGCTGCTCCTGCCCCTGCACAGCGTCACCAACGAGGAGATGATGGCGAGGAACATCACCCGACAAGCCCTGCGCGAGCGCCTGATCCGCGCGGCCGTGGAGCGCTCCGTCCGGCTCCTGCTCCTCCGGACGCCTCCGCAGAACATGGGGGATTTCTCCCTGCGACGCTACGAAGATGAGGTCTCCGCCCTGGCGGAGGGCCTGAGAAACCAGGGCTTTGCCACCGGCTGGCCGCGGGCCGCCTTCCATGGGGGGACGTGGACCTTTGCCCTGCTCCCCGCCTGGGGCCTGGCGATGGTGCTTCTGCTGATGCTCTGGCGCTATGCCGCCCGCATAGGGGTATGGGGAGAGGCGTTTTCGTCCGTCCACGCGCTCGCCCTTTTGGCGGGCTCCGCCGTGGTGGCGTTCGCGATGCTGAAGGCCCCCGCCGCGGCGCGGCTGGTTGGCGCACTGGCGGCTCCCCTCGTCGCAACGGAGGCCTCCCTCATGGCGATGGACTACAAAAGGGGCGGCTCCCTCCTGAGGAGGCTTGGTGGGGCCGTCCTGACCGCGCTGGCCGGAGGTCTGGCAATCGCCGCCTTCTTCAGCGTTCCCGCCTACATGCTGAGGCTCCAGACGTTCTCCGGCGTCAAGCTCACCCTGATGCTCCCACCCCTTCTCGTGCTGCTCCATGACCTCAAAAATCGCGTCCACCCGGAGTCGCTGGAGGAAATTCTGTCGCGCCCGCCCCTGTGGGGGGAGCTGATGCTCGGCGGTGTGCTGCTGGCGGGGCTGGCGCTCGTCGCTGTCCGCAGCGGGAACGTCAGTCTGGGGCTGGCGAGCCCCCTCACCCCGGGGTTTGAAGCCCAACTCCGCGCGGCCCTGGAGCGCTGGCTCGTCGCCCGCCCCCGGAACAAGGAGGTCTTCCTCGGCTACCCCTGCCTGCTGCTCCTCGGCTTCCTCGTTAAGAACGGGGACTGGGCGCGCTATCGCGAGGTCCTCCGCATTGGCGTCTCGCTGGGGTTCTCCTCCGTCGTCAACAGCTTCTGCCACTTTCACACACACCTCTCCCTCATCCTGCTCCGGGAGTTCAACGGGCTGTGGGCGGGCCTGTTGTTGGGCGCCGTCCTCGTCACGGCTGTGCGCTGGGTCCTTCTGCCGCTGCTCCGAAAGCTCCGCCCCCTGGCGGCGTGAGGGCCGGGATGAAAGGCAGGGCGAAAGGGCGCTACCGTGTGGCCCTGGCCGGCTATTACGGCTTTGGGAACCTTGGCGATGAACTCCTGCTCCGGGCCTCACTGGAATGTCTTGAGCGCTGCGGCGTGGGACGGGAGGCCGTTGTTGTCCTCTCCAACGATCCTGAGGGGACGTCGCGGAACTTCTCCGTCGCCGCCGTCTCCCGCTGGAGTCTGAGCGAGGTGCGTCGGGCCCTCCGGTCCAGCGACACGCTGCTCCTCGGCGGCGGCGGGCTCTTTCAGGACAGCACGAGCCTGCGCTCCTGCCTATGGTATTGGGGGCTGGTGCGGCTGGCCCGCCTCTGCGGGGCACGGCCCTGGGCGCTGGGCCAGTCCATCGGGCCTCTTCACCGCGCGGCCGCGCGGCGCCTGACGCAGGGGGCGCTTTCCTCGTGCAGCGTGCTTCAGGTCCGGGACGAGCCCTCAATGAAATGGGCGGAGCGTCTTGGGCTTCACGCCGTCCGGGGAGAGGACCTGGCCCTGACGCTCGCGATGCCGGCGGCGCAGATCACGGCCTCCCAAAAGACGGAGGAACGGCTGCTGCTTAACCTTCGGCCTGTCCCGGAGGGGGAGATGGAGCGATTTCTGTCCATTGTGACGCCCAGCGTCAATGCCTTTAAGGGGGAGGTCATCGGGGTGGCGCTCGCCGAGGAGGATGAGGCGCTGTTGAAGCAGCTCCGCCGGGAGAAACAGCTCCGGCTCTCCCGCGTCGTGCTCGTGAAGGGGCTGGACGAGGTCGCGGCGATATGGGCGTGGGCCTCGGCGGCAGTAGGGATGAGGCTCCACTTTGCCGTGCTCTCCGCCCTCTACGAAATCCCCCTTGCCGTCCTTCCCTACGACCCCAAGGTCACGGCCTTCGCCGGGCGGGCGGACGTCCCCTGCCTCACGGACCATTGGGCCGAGCCGCGCCTGCCGCGCCTGCCCGCCGGACGGGAGACGGCCCGTGCCGGATTTGACGGGCTCTGCCGCCGTATGTTGGGCGGAGCATAAGGAGGAAGACCAATGACGGCGCGGCATTGGAAAAACGGCCTGATGGCGCTCGCGCAGGACGAGCTGGGGACGTTGGTGAACACGACCGTGGGGACGGTGCTGACCTGCTTCGCCATCGTGGCGCTGATCATGCCATATCGGTTCTCCTCCGGCGGCGTAACGGGCATCGCCCTCATCACCAACTACCTCTGGGGCATCTCCCCAGCATGGGTGATTACGGTTGGCAACGCGCTTCTGCTGCTTTGGGGCTGGCGTTACCTCTCTCCGCGCTTCGCCCTCTGGACGCTCTACGTGTCGGCCCTGACGAGCCTGGTCATTCCTCTCTTCGAGATGTTCCCCTACCCCACCATCGGCGAGCCTGTGCTGGCCGCGCTCCTGGGCGGCGTGGTGGGGGGCATCGGCTATGGGATGCTGTTCCGCGTCGACGCCAGCTCCGGGGGCATGGATGTCGTGGTCATGGCGGCAAAGAAACGCTGGGGGGTGGACGTGGGCATGATGTCGCTCTATCTCAACCTCTTCGTCCACATAGCCTCCTTCGCCGTCGTCTCCCTGGAGCAGGTGCTGCTGGGCGTGCTGCTGCTCTACGTCGAGAGCCTGACGGTGGACGGCGTGGTGCGCTCCTTTCACCGGCGCACCCAGGCCCTCATCATCACCGCCTGCCCCGATGAGCTGGCGTCCTTCATCGTGGCGGAGCTGGACCACACCGCGACGCTGATCCCCGCAAAGGGGGCCTATCGCGGGACGCCTGTCGAGATGTTGCTGGTGGTGCTGCCGCGGCGGCAGGTCCCCTCCCTGAAGCGCCGCATCGCTTCCCTCGACCCTGGCGCTTTCGTGATCTTCTCTGACGTCTCCGAGGTTGTGGGCGAGGGTTTCAAGAGCTGGATGCGGGCGTGAGCCGCTTTACTGGCCCGCATAAAATGTTTGGGTACTTTACCAAAAACGGCCTTCCCCTGAGGGAAGGCCGCGTCCGGTTCAGGCTTCCTGTTTACTTCTCCGGAGCCGTGGTGATCTCCTTGTTCCAGCGGGCAAGCAGGCGCTCCTTGTTCTCGGCATCCCACTTGTCGTCCTGGTTTACCAGGTTCATCTTCTCCAGGGAGAAGCCGGTGTTCGTGGGCGTGGCCAGCTTGGACAGCGGGATGACGTACCACTTCGCGATGATGTCCATGGCATTCTGGCCCAGCACCCAGTCGTAGAGCTTCTTGGCGTTCAGGGGATCGGGGCCGCCCTTCAGGATAGACATGGAGGCCGTCTCAAAGCCCGTGCCGTCCTCGGGGATGACGATCTCGATGGGTGCGCCCTCGACCTTCAGCTTGATCTGGTCGTGCAGGTAGCCGATGGCGACGGGGATCTCACCGATGGCGCAGCTCTTGCCGGGAGCGGAGCCGGAGCGCGTGAACTGCTCCACGGAGCGGGAGAGCTTCTTGAAGTACTCGAACGCCTTGTCCTCGTCCCCGCCGTTGATGCGGATGATGGTGGTCATCATGTTGTAGGCGGTGCCCGACGTGCTGGGGTGGGCGATGCGGACCTTCTTCTCATACTCCGGCTTCACGATATCCGCCCAGCTCTTCGGCATCGTGAGCCCCAGCTCCTTCGCCCTGTCCGTGTTCATGCAGAAGGCGATAGGCCCGACATAGAGCCCCGTCCAGTAGTTCTCGGGGTCGCGATAGCGCGCGGGGATGCTGTCC
>JAFUYV010000220.1 GCA_017476945.1 Fretibacterium sp. | reverse complement strand
GGTCACCAGCACCCGCACCACCCACTTGCCGCCGCCGGACCGCGCCCGCTGAAGCACCGCCCGCTTGATCTCCAACGCAGCCCCTTCTTTCGCCGTCTCCCCCACGGGAAAGCCCCCCTTCGCTTGGATATTATACCCAAAAGGGCCCCCCTATTCTTGTAAAAAGGCGAGGTTAGTGTAAAAATATACGCCAGATACAGAGAGCGGGGGGCGCGGTTCTGCTTTGATAAGGCTGATGATCTTCGACCACGACATGACGATTGCTGACACCAGCTACGCCATTATGGAGGGCTTTAACCTCATGGCTGACGCCGTGGGCCTGCCCCGCACGACGCACGACCGGGTGATGGCCTGCATCGCTCTGCCCCTCCCGGAGTTCTGCGCGGGCCTCTTCGGGGACTACCGCCCCGAGTGGGGCGACCTCTTCCAGGAGAAGGCCGCGCTGGGCGAGCGCACGCTGATCCATCCCTTCCCCGACACGGTCCCCACGATGCGGCGGCTGCGCGAGATGGGGCTCATCCTCGCCGTGGCCTCCAACCGGGAGGACCCCCGCCCCGTGATGGAGCGGTCGGGCCTCGCCCCCTGCTTCGACGCCATGGTGGGCGCGTGGGGGCTCGACGGAAAAACGCGCCTTCCCTACAAGCCGGACCCCACCATGCTGAACGTCCTGCTGGAACACTTCAACGTCCCGCCGGAGCAGGCGGCCTACGTCGGGGACGCGGACAGCGACATCGCGACGGCGCGGGCGGCGGGGATGCGCGGCATCGGCATCACGCAGGGGAATTTCACGGCGGAGCAGTTCATGGCGATGGGGGCGTGGCGCGCTATCCGCTCCCTGTCGGAGCTGCCGGCCATCGTCGAGGCGGAGGAGCGGGGAGCCCCCGCGTCAAACCATGAGTAGATTACCGGAGGGCTGGCTGCCCATCGACGCCTACGGGCTGACGGACATGACGCCGGAGCCCGCGCCCGCCGTCCCGGAGGCCGGGCCGCCCCAGGCCGTGGTGCACACGAACCGCCTCGCGGAGGAGCTCAGCCCCTACCTCCTTCAGCACGCCCATAACCCCATCGCCTGGTACCCATGGGGGCCGGAGGCCTTTGAGGCGGCGAAGAAGGAGGACAAGCCCATCTTTCTCTCCATCGGGTTCTCCTCCTGCCACTGGTGCCGCGTCATGGAGCGCGAGAGCTTCAACGACGCCGAGGTGGGCGAGCTGATGAACGACGCCTGCATCCCCGTCAAGGTGGACCGCGAGGAGCGGCCGGACCTCGACGGGCTTTTCATGGAGGTCTGCATGGTGCAGAACGGCAGCGGGGGCTGGCCGCTCAACGTCCTGCTGACGCCGGACGGACGCCCCTTCTTCGCCACGACGTGGCTGCCCAAGCGCACCACGGGCGAGATGCCCGGCCTGACGGACATCCTGCCGCGCGTCAAGTGGCTGTGGCTGATGCAGCGGGAGGACGTCATGCGGGCGGCGAGGGACCTGGCGGAGGTGATGAGGAGGCGCTCCTCCCCCACCCCGGGCAGCCGCGTGGGGGTGGTGGCGGTGAAGGACGCCCTCGATGCCCTGCGCGGCAGCTTCGACCTCCTGTGGGGCGGGTTTGGCAAGGCCCCGAAGTCCCCCGACGCGCCGAGGCTCCTCTTCCTGCTTCAGCAGGCGGGCTCCGCGCTGAACTCCACCCAGGAGCGCGAGGACGCCTTCACGATGGTGGACGTGACGCTGCGCCGCATGTGGCGCGGGGGCATCCACGACCACCTGGGCGGCGGCTTTGCGCGCTACGCCACGGACGAGCGCTGGCTCGTCCCCCATTTTGAGAAACTGCTGTCCGGCCAGGCGATGCTGCTCCTGGTCGCCGCCATGGCCCAGGAACAGAAGCCGGACGCCTTTTACCGCCTCATGGCCGAGGACATCGTGAGCTGCGTCGAGCGGGATTTCTCCAGCTCCGGCCCCGAGGGGGGAACCGCGGCCCAGGGCTTCTGCGCGGCCATCTCCGCGGACAACAACGAGGGCGAGGGACGCTACTACCTCTGGCGGGACGACGAGATCCACGCCCTGCTCCCGGATGGGGACGCGGGGCTGTTCTGCGCGGCCTACGCCGTCATGCCGGGGGGAAACTTCGGGAACGAGCTGGCCGGTTCGCAGATAGGGTACAATATCCTCTACGAGACCTCCACGGTGACGGAGCTGGCGCGGCGCTACGGCCTGCGGGGGCCGGACGTGGCCCAAAGGCTGATGAACGACCGCCGGATCCTCCTGGAGGCGCGGGGAAAACGGCCCCTTCCCCTCCGGGACGACAAGGTTTTGATGGATTGGAACGGGCTGATGCTCGGCGCGCTGGCGCGGGCGTCCGCGGCCTTCGGGCGGCCGGAATGGCGCGCGCTGGCGGAGAAGACGGCGCTCTTCCTCCAAAAGTCGCTGGTGGACCCCAAAGGGGGGTGGCGGCGGCGCTGGCGGAACGGGACGGCCGGCATCCCCGCCCTGCCGGGGGATTATGCCGCGCTGCTGTGGGGCGTCATGGAGATATATCGCGCCGCGGAGAAGGCCGAGGCGGGGGAAAAACAGCTCAAGGATTGGCTAAAGTACGCTCAGGGGCTTGCCGATGCCCTGATTGAGGGGTTTTGGGACGAGGCCGGGGGGTTCTTCCTCACGCCGAAGGACGAGCCGAACGTCTTTCTGCGCCACAAGGCGGCGGAGGACGGGGACCTGCCCTCCGCAAACGCGCTGGCGGCGATGGCCCTGTGCTCCCTCGGCATCGCGCTGGGGGAGAAGAAATATGCCGATTTGGCGCGGAAGATCATCGCGTGTTTTGCCCGCGTCGCGGCGGACCGCCCTCTGAACTACCTCTCGCTCATCGCGGCCGCGGTCCAGTGGAGGCCGGTCAAGCCCAAGGAGGCCCCGGCCCCTGAACCCAGGCCCGCGGACGTCGGGGAGGGGGAACCCTCGCAGGAGCCCGAACACGAGGAGGATTCCGCC
>JAFUYV010000219.1 GCA_017476945.1 Fretibacterium sp. | reverse complement strand
GAGAGGGGGCTGAAATCCCGCTGCATGGTCTGGTCGATGAGGATATTGCGGTCGGCAAGGTAAAGCACCCGCCGGACAGCCCCGGCCTCCCGCAGCCTCCAGACGATTTGAAAGGCGGTGAAAGTTTTTCCCGTCCCCGTCGCCATGACGAGAAGAAGGCGTTTTTCTCCACGGGCCACGGCCTCCACCGCGGCATCCACGGCGCGGCGCTGATAATAGCGGGGCTGTTTCTTCGTCAGACTATTGAAGTGGTAGGGCTGGGAGATAACCTTTTCCTCCTCCGGCGTCAGGCCCTTGGCGGCAAGGTACCGCGCCCACAACATCTCCTCCGTGGGAAAAGCGCTCATGTCCAAGTGGGTTATCTTTCCCGTCAGCAGGTCATGTTCAACGAAACCGCTTCCGTTTGTAGAGTAGGCGAAGGGAGCGCCCAGAGCCCTCGCGTAGCCTTCCGCCTGCTGTAGTCCGTCTCCAGCACGGTGCTGGAAATCCTTAGCCTCGATCACCGCGAGGGGGAAATCGTTGCCCCGGTGCGTGAGAAGATAATCCGCGCGTTTCCTGTTTCCATGGCTCACGCGCTTTCCCTGTACGATGACCTGCCCGTCAGTGAAAGTGTACTCCGGGCGTATCCGCTCACCTTTCCACCCCGCGGATTCCAAAGCCGGGTTAATGAGCTTCATTCTCACGTCTTCCTCGTTCATCTTTTCGCGCCTCCTCTCATTTCAACGTGCCAGACGTATTTTTATTATTATAGTTGATCCGGCGTTCCGTTTTGCTGAGGGAACGCTTGGTTTTCGGGCCGTTTCAGCGTAAAATGATGGACAATTTTTTAATACAAGGAGTGTAGCACATGGATAACGTACCGATGTCAAATGCCGTTCTTCCCTCAGCCGGGACGACCGCCCGCAAGGCCCTTTTCCCCGCCCTGACGATGCTCCTGCTCGGAGCTGCGGCCGCCCTCGCGGAGGAGGGAAAGGCCGCCGCCCCGGCGACCCCGTACTTTCAGACGGCCTGGTCGCTGTTGCCGGCAGTGATCGCCATTGGCCTGGCGCTGCTCACCAAGGAGGTCTACACCTCCCTCTTCGTGGGCATCGCCGCCGGTGGACTGCTGTTCTCGAACTTCAACTTTGAGGGGACGCTGACCCATATCTTCAACGACGGTATCGTCAAGTCCCTGGCCGATGCCTATAACGTCGGGATCCTGGTCTTCCTCGTCGTCCTGGGCATCCTGGTCATGCTGATGAATCGGGCGGGGGGCTCCGCCGCGTTCGGGCGCTGGGCCAGCAGCCGCATCAAGAGCCGGACAGGGGCCCAACTCGCGACCATCGCCCTGGGCGTCTTTATCTTCGTCGACGACTACTTCAACTGTCTGACCGTCGGCTCCGTGATGCGCCCCGTGTCGGACAAGAGCCGCATCTCCCGCGCCAAGCTCGCCTACCTGGTGGACGCGACGGCAGCGCCCATCTGTATCATCGCGCCGGTTTCCTCCTGGGCGGCAGCCGTCTCCAGCTACGTGGAGGAGGGCAACGGGCTCTACCTCTTCATCCGCGCCATTCCCTTCAACTTCTACGCGCTCCTCACCCTGGTCATGATGGCGACGCTCGCCATGACCAGGCTGGACTACGGCCCCATGGCCCGGCATGAGAAGAACGCGCAGGAAAACGGCGACATCTTCTCCGGCATGAAGGGACTGGCCGACGCTCTGAATGAGGAGGGCAACCCCAAAGGGATCATGCTGGACCTGTTGCTGCCCGTCGTCGTGCTGATTGTGAGCTGCGTGACGGGCATGATCTACTCCGGCGGGTACTTCTCAGGGAACGGCGTCAGCTTTGTGGACGCCTTCTCCAACTCTGACGCCTCTGTGGGACTGATGCTGGGCTCCGCCGTGACACTGGCCGTCACCTTCGTGTACTATCTGCTCCGGCGGGTGCTGTCATTCAGCCAAATCACGGCCTGTATCCCGGACGGGTTCAAGTCGATGGTCCCGGCCATTTTAATCTTAACCTTCGCCTGGAGCCTCAAGGCCATGACGGATTCCCTTGGAGCCAAGCAGTTTGTCGAGACCGTCGTGAGGGGCTCGGCGAGCGGGTTTCAGTCCTTCCTTCCGGCCATCATTTTCCTGATCGCCTGCTTCCTCTCCTTCGCGACGGGCACGTCCTGGGGGACCTTCGGCATCCTGATCCCCATCACGCTGAGCGTCTTCCCGCTGACGGCCCCGCTGGGCATCGTCTGCGTCTCCGCGTGCATGGCCGGGGCGGTGTGCGGCGACCACTGTTCTCCCATCTCGGACACGACCATCATGGCCTCCGCAGGCGCGCAGTGCGACCACGTGACCCACGTCTCCACTCAGCTCCCCTACGCCATCACAGTGGCGGCCGTCAGCTTCGTGAGCTATATCATCGCGGGCTTTGTGCCCAGCGCCATCATCGCGCTGCCCGCGGCCATCGCGCTGATGATCGGGACCCTGCTCGTGATCCGGAAATGTTATAGATAACGCCGGAGTGTGGAATGGGGAACTTGTAAAAAGCCCTTCGCCTGTGATATCATCAGAACATAAAACTTATATAAGGAGGCTATCTCCAAAATGAAAAAGTTGTTGAGCGCTGTTCTGGTTGGACTGCTTGTGCTGGGCTGCGCCAGTGCGTGGGCCGACGACGACCCATACGCGAAGCTGGGCAGTTATGAGATGATCGTGGGGCACGCACAGCCTGAGGGCAACCCCCGCTGGGTGTCCATGCTTAAGTTCGCTGAGGATGTGGCGAAGGAAACCCATGGCCATGTAACCGTTTCCGTGTTCGGTAACGGCCAGCTCGGCACCGAGAAGGAGATGCTGGAGCAGGTCGTCCAGGGCGTGGCCCAGGGGATGCGCGGCGGGCAGTTTGACTTCAGCCCGCGCCTGCTGATGTTCACCCTTCCCTTCATGACCAACACCCGCGCCGAGGTGACGGCCCTGCTTCAGAGCGACCTGGCCAAGAAGGTCTGCGCCGAGGCTGAGAAGACCACCGGCACGGTCATTATCAACCTGTGCGACGCCGGCGGCTACCGCCAGTTCTCCACCAACGCCCACCCCATCAAGAAGCCGGATGACCTTAAGGGGCTGAAGATGCGCACCAACGGCATGAAAACCATCGATATGACCTTCCGCGCCATGGGCGCGACCACCACCACCGTCCCCTACGCCGACCTGTACATGGCCCTCAAGACGGGCGTGGCCGACGGCCAGGAGAATCCGTGGGTGAACGTGGTGGGCATGAAGTTCTACGAGGTACAGAAGTACTTCACCGGCGTGAATTACCAGTTCCATCCCGACCCCTTCTACGTGAACGCCGAGTGGTGGAACGCGCTTCCGGCGGAGTTCCGCGAGATCATCACCAAGGCCGCGACGGCGATGGGCGAGTATAACGATCAGCTCATCGACGAGAACTCCGAGGCCGCGCGTCAGACCATCATCAAGAGCGGCGCCGAGGTCTATATGCCCACGGCCGAGGAGCTCAAGGCCTTCCAGGACGCGGCCCAGCCGGTTTACCAGCAGGTTGTCCAGGAGGGCATCTGCACCCAGGCCGAGCTGGATGAGATGCTGTCCATCGTGGCCGGGGCGAAGAACTAAGGCGTTCCGCGGGACATATGCGCTTTTAGCGAGCTTTTGCGGGTCGGGCGTTTCATCCTGACCCGCTTTTATTTATTAAAGCTCAGGGGAAAAAGATCCCCTGGCTTCACAGAGCGCCCCGCGCTCTGCTCTGGCACAGCCAGGCAACCGGACGCCGCCCTTCCCTTCGGTAGCGCATAAGCCCGGTTGTTTGGCCGAAACCCCAAATATGAAAGGGAGGTCTGCTCCATGAGGAAACTCGGACGGTTCGCCGAGTCGCTCTATATGGGCATTGGCGCGGCGGCGATGGGGCTGCTGGCGGCGCTGGTGATCTTCACGGTCGTCGCACGGTACTGCTTCTCGCTCTCCTGGAAGTCCGTGTCGGAGTTCAACGTGACGCTGTTCGCCTTCACGACGTTCTGGGCTATGGGCCTGAACGTCCTGAGGGACGAACACGTGAGCATCAACATCCTTTACGATAAGTTCCGGCCCGCCGTCAAGCGGTGGATCGCCGTCTTGAACGGCGTAGTCATGCTGGTGGTGGACGGAGCCTTCACCTATTATTCCTGGCTGTACGCGCAGAAGATGGGCACGCAGATCAGCCAGGGGATGGAGGTCCCCATGCTGTATATGTACGGCATCATGCCCCTGAGCGGTGTCCTCTGCGCTGTCTGTGTCCTTATCAAGATCGTCTCGGCCCTCCGCGCGCCCCTGTCCGCTTTCGAGCCCAGGGAGCTCACGCTGGAGGAGCTTGCGGACCGGTAGAGGGGAGGCATTTCTGAATGGCTATCGTGTTCCTTTTGCTGGGCCTGGTCGTCTTTGCCTTCATCGGCGTGCCGCTGGCCTTCTCCATCGGGGCCTCCTGCATCACCTACCTGTCCGCCGTGCGGCCCGGGTTCCTCACCATGATGCCCCAGCGCATCTGGAACGGCGCGTACAGCGAGCTGATGATCGCCATGCCGCTGTTCATGCTGGCGGGTGAGCTGATGAACACCGGCGGCATCACCGAGCGCATCATCAACTTCTGCATGGAGATCCTGCGGCCCATCCACGGCGGGCTCGGCGAGGTCAACGTCGCCGCGTCCATGATCTTCGGCGGCATCTCCGGCTCCTCCGTGGCGGATACGTCCGCCCTGGGCAGCATCCTCATCCCCGCCATGGAGAAGGAGGGCTATCCTAAGTCCGCCTCCGCGGGCATCACCGTCGCGTCCTCCACGATGGGAATGATCATCCCGCCCTCGACGCCGATGGTGGTCTACGCCATGGTGTCCGGCGCGTCCATCGGCGCGCTGTTCATGGCGGGCGCGGTGCCGGGCATCCTGATCGGATTGTCCCAGCTTGTCGTGGTGTTCTGGCTCAGCCATAAGAACGGCTGGCACCCCAAGAGGGTCCCGTTCTCGGCCAGGCGTTTCTGGCACGCGGTGCTGGCCGGGATCCCGGCGCTTTTGATGCCGGTGTTCATCATTGTCTGTGTGTCCAGCGGGGTCTGCACGGCCAGCGAGAGCGCCGGCGTGGCGGTGCTGTACAGCGTGCTGGTGGGCTTCTTCCTGTACCGCGAGCTGACCTGGGGAGCCATCTGGCGCGCCCTGAAGAAGACGCTCATCTCCTCCTCGTCCGTCATGATCATCATCGGCTTCACGCAGATCTTCACGTGGATCCTGACCATCCAGAAGGTGCCGGACCTGGTGGCGAACTTCTTCATGAGCATGAACGTGTCCTACCTTGGCATCGCGCTGATGTTCGACGTTCTGATCTTGGTCATCGGTACGTTCATCGATGTCAGCCCTGCCATCCTGCTGCTGACGCCCATTATGCTGCCGGTGATGGAGCACTACGGCTTCTCTGCTCTCCAGTTCGGCGCGATGATGATCACGGGGCTGGCCATCGGCCTGGTGACGCCGCCGGTGGGCATGTGCCTGAACGCCTGCAATAAAATCAACCGTATGCCCATCATCGACATCTTCAGGGGCGCAGCGCCCTACGTGATCTGCAACGTGTTCGTGCTGGTCGCCATCAGCGTGTGGCCGGAGCTGACCGCCTTCCTGCCCCGCTGGCTGGGCTATTAAAGGAGGTTCGCATCATGGACGTGAACGTGGTCTATCACAAGGACTCACCCCTTCAAGACCTTGGGGGCGGCGTGACCCGCCGGGTGCTGGCCTATACGCCCCAGCTCATGATCGTGGAGGTCGCTTTCGAAAAGGGCGGCATAGGCGCTGTCCACACCCACCCGCACTGCCAGAACACCTACATCCTGTCCGGCCGCTTCCGCTTCAGCCTCGGGGACAGGGAGGTTGAGGTGGGCGCCGGGGACACGCTGGCCTTTCCGTCCAACGCGCCCCACGGCACCGTCTGCCTGGAGGCGGGAACTCTGTTGGACATCTTCACCCCCATGCGGGAGGACTTCGTGAAATAAGAGCCGCCGCAAGGCCGGCAGCAACAGAGCAGCCCGTCAGGCGTTTCACCTCGCCGGGGCTGCCCTTTATATTATCTTGTTATCTTGCGCGCTGGGAGATAAGCTGTAAAATAATAGGGAAGTTCTGAAGAAGAGAGGCCATATACCTTCAGGCGAAGGAGGTTCCTATGCGTTTGCGCCCGTGGGGTTTTATCGATACCCTTATCCTGTTCCTAGCGGTGGCGCTGGGGTGTTTGTTTGCGCCCTCCGGGGCGGAAGCCGCTGTGCCTTGGGACAGGGACGTGGATGGAACGGCCTTCAGGCTCTCCGCCAGTTCTCCGGCTGAGCCTCCTCTTCTGTCCTCCGGCGGCCCTCTGTGGCGGTTCCACACCACCTTTTCCCGCGCCGAGGGCGCCAGAGTGCTGGAGCACCTCCGGGTTCAGGGGATGCGCACTGCCGAAGGCATCGAGAAGCCGTCGGCGTTCTTCAGGTATCCTGGGGCCAGGCCTGTTGCGGCTACCCCTCATTCATCCCGTCAGTTAGAGCTTCATCAAAACCTGGTCGAGCGGAAATAGACCCAGACACCAGTCAATGATTATACCCCGGAGGAGTCTGTCCCTGAATGCGGAGGATGGGCTTTAACCTCCTGTGCCCTGTTGTCCGTATCCTCTAGGGCAGGGCTTCTTTGGGGTATCCCTTTTTTCTCAAAAAAATTCAAAACTCTATCCTAATTTGGAAGGAGCGGATGAAACTGTGCCTGAATTTTTCAAGGCGCTGGAGAAACTGCGTCCAATTTACGATTGGACGGACAAGGTTTTGATGGCCATCTGTAAGCTGCTGCTGGTTGCGGATGTGGGCATCACCTCTATGGCTGTTGCGGGACGCTACATCTCCTTTATCCCCGACCCCGCGTGGAGCGAGCAGATCGTCCTGACCCTCATGGTCTACATGGCGGTGCTCTCCGCGACGCTGGCCATCCGGCGACGCGCTCATATCCGCATGACCGCCTTCGACAGTTATCTGCCCCCCAAGGTGGTCAAAGCGCTGGACCTCCTGTCCGACGCGGCGGTGCTGGGGCTGGGCATTGTGATGCTGGTGTACGGCATCAAGGT
>JAFUYV010000218.1 GCA_017476945.1 Fretibacterium sp. | reverse complement strand
GTCAACCTGCACCTTGGTCTGTTTAAGCAGGCTCTTGAACACCGTGAGATTCATCGGCGTGTCATCGACCACAAGGACAACGGCGTCAGGCGCGGTGAACTTTTCCCGGTACTTCTCCCGCTTGGAGAGCGCCGCGCGGTACGACGCCTCGTAGTTGCCCAGCGCTTCCCACTTCACGACCTTCTGCTTGAGGCGGAAGGAGAAGGTCGATCCCTCACCATAAACGCTCTCAACTTTCAGCGATGTCTCCATCATCTCCAGCAGGCGCTTGGTGATGTTCATGCCCAACCCCGTGCCCTCGATATTGCGGTTGCGCTTTTCCTCTATGCGCTCAAACTCCGAAAAGAGCTTCGCCATGTCCTCCGGCTTGATCCCAATGCCCGTATCGGATACGGCGAAGGTCAAAAATACGCCGTTGGGGTCGTCCGGGATCCGCTCGTAGCCAATACGGAAGGTGACACTTCCCTTCTCCGTGTATTTGACTGCGTTGGTCAGGATATTCGTGGCAACCTGTTTGATACGCACCTCATCGCCGTGAAGCAGCTTCGGTATTTCCTCATCAAAATCGAGTTTAAGCAACAGATCCTTCTTGTCCGCCCGTGCCTGAATCATGTTGACAAGGTCGTTGATGACGGACGAAAGGTCGTAATCGACGGGGAGTATCTCCATCTTTCCCGCCTCGATTTTCGAGAAGTCCAGAATATCGTTGACGAGGCCCAGCAGCGTATTGCCCGCCGTGCGGATGTTTTCAGAGTATTCGATGACGTTCTGCTCGCCGCTTTCACGTAGAATCATTTCGTTCATGCCCAGAACCGCATTGATGGGCGTGCGGATTTCATGCGACATATTCGACAGGAACGAGGACTTCGCCTCGCTCGCCGCGGCCGCGAGCGCGGATTGATGCCGCAGCATGATGTTGGTGCTGTGCAGGGTAATCACCATACTGATAAATCCGCCAACAAAAGCGGAGATGACGCAGATGATCACGATGGCGAAAACGCACCATCTGACCGAGTACCAACCGTTTTGCGGGCTTATCGCAAGCTCCCACGTCAGATTTCTGAGCAGGAAGCGCTTTCGCACAGCGTCGCTGCGCGGCGAGCCCTCCGTCAGCATAGCATGGGCTGAACCGTCCTCGTTGATATAGGACAGCTCGTAGTCCATCCCCATACCGGCGAGATTTTCCAGATGCAGCACCCTAATGAGGTTATCAAAATCCATGGTGACCGACACAAGCCCCCACAGCTTTTGCCTGTATCCGTCCTCCTGCTCCATGAGCACCGGCGCCCGGCCAATCATGCCCGTGCCGCCCTGCACCAGCGTGAAGGGATTGGTCAGAATCGTAAGGCCTTGCTCATAGACTTCCGCCGCCACTGGGTTCCCCTCGCGGCTCGTGTCCAGAAAATCAAAACCGATCAGGCTCTGGTTGCCATAGTATGGATAGACCGCCGAAACAACGCCGCTTGGCGCAAGCGCGAGGTTCTTCAGCGATATGCCGGTATCGCTCTGTACATCGCGGTAGATGTCGATGGCGACCTCGTTGAAGAACCCCGTGTTCCCATCGTGCTCCTGCACCAGCGCCGCAAGCGTGCGGGTGCGCGCCATGACACTGTCGATGGTCAGAACGATGTGATCCGCTTCGTTTTCGGCAATAAAGCCGCAGCGCTCCCGGCTCTGCTGGATGTCCTTGTCAAGGAAATAGAAGTACCCTCTCAGCAAAACTACCAGGCAGAACACCGCGGAAACGGCCGCCATGATTGCACGCTTTCCATATCTCCAGGCCGGACGGCTGTCCGTTGAAGTCAATTTTTTTCCGGTTTTCATTCCGCGCTGGGGGCTCCCCCATAAATGTTCTCCCGACATACCTGCGGCCTCCTTGTGATCCTCATCTACATTATAGTATAACAAGGGGAGTGGAGAGTTGCCCGCGCCGGCGTTCATCGAGTACCGTTTTGGCCTGTCGTCCGTAACCGTTCACCCTGAGCCTCGCGCATCTCCGCGATGGCCCGGCGCAGATCATCCTCCGCGCTGCCGAACAGCCCCCGGGGAGGTTGGTTTGCGCCCTCCTTTTGCTCGCGTCCCACGCCGTCCCACGCACGCTCATCCATCATCTCCGAGATGCGCTGTATCTGTTCGTTCTCCGACAAGGCCTTAATCTGCTCCACCAGAGAACGTTCCTCGTCCGAGACCACGTGGTCATCCGGCCACGGCTCGGCGACAGGGTCGGGCGTCAAGACTGGTTCAGGCTCCGCGGAGACGGCGGGCTCCGCCTCAGGGATGGGCTCTGGCTCAGCGGGAGCCGGTACAGGGGGCATGACGGGCTCCGGTTCGGCAGCCACCTCCGGCTCGGCGACAGGGTCGGGCGTCAAGACTGGTTCAGGCTCCGCGGACGCGGCGGGCTCCGCCTCCGCAACAGGTTCAGGCATCGGAGACGGGGGCATTGCCGTCTTCGTTTCCACCTCAGGCGCGCTGTCTGGCCGCGGGTTCTCCGTCGCCGCCGGCTCCTGGGGGAAAAGCGGCGCTGCGGCCAGCAACAGCGGCATCTCAGGTTGCTTACGCTCCGGCATATTTTCAATGTCCTGCGCTGGCTCCAGTGGCAATATCGCCGTTGTACGGAGCTCCAGGCTATCCTGCTCCAGATGGAAAAGCGGCGCGTACCTTCGGATGAGCTTTAGCCCCGTCCCCTCGCCCCGCGCCATCCCCATCAGTTGAAATATCCGCATCAGGCGGAAGTTTCGACTGACGGAAACTCCTTCCGAACCTCGCACCAGGCCGGGGTTCTCCATTCGGGCCTCAACCTGGCCGCCTGCCGTCTCAGAGAGCTCTATCGCCACATTCCCCGCGCTGTAATCCGCGTGGAGCAGCGCGTTGAGAAAGCACTCCCGGAAGGCCGTCCCGCACGCCGGAGAAAGGCTTCGGGTCAAGCGCGGAAGCAACGCGCAGGCCCGCCAGAGGTTAGGCACATCCAGCCCACCGCCACCATGGAGTTCCACGTGGATATCCACGGCCTCCCGCCCCAGGAGGAGCCTCCCCGCCTCCGTGACGCGGCAAAGGCCGCCGGACAGCACCAGCGTCCGCGACAGCAACGCCTCTGGGGCAAGCCCTGCCCAATCCGGCCTGCGGGACACCACATGCTCTCGAAAGGCGGCAAGGCTCTCCGCGTCCAGGTCCTGTGCCCTCAGCCCGGGGACAGGACGGTCGTCGCGCAGGCGCTCCAGCGCGTCTATCCCCAAAAGAAAACGAGCCCTTAACCCGGATGCTACGTCCACGCCCTCTACCCGGCGATAAGCCCCGCGGGCGTAGTCCAACGTATGCCCACGGCGCACACATACGGGCCGGTTATGCCACGCGGCGGGCTCTACATGAACGAGCAGCAGGCGCTCTGAGGGCAGGAGCCGGAGCTCCCCCTTCAGGGGAACATTACACGCGCGGGACAGCAACGCCATCGCGCGGGCATGGATCTGTTCAGGGACATCAAGACCGGAGCTCCTGGGAAGTCTCCTCAAGGGGGAAGGAGACGCCCCCTCGTCCGGGACCTCCTCCGCGCCTAAGACAATCCAGCCCCCCGCAACATTGGCCATACCACAGGCGGCTTCGGCGAAACGGCGTTCCCAGCCCTGAGCTACCGGCAGGCATTGCCGGTCCGCGCCTCCGATGCTCTCCCAAAATCCGGCGAGCGTCGTGAAGTTCCGCACAGCAAGCCCCAATCCCTCGCCCCTGCCGTCCTGCACGCGGATACCCTCCCTCCTGCTTGGCCTTGGTGTATAAGGACAAAACCATCTCATAAGGCTCCGCAAGAGGAGCCTCACGGGTGCTATTCTACCATAACTCCCTTGCGAGACCTATTTACACCGCGGGCTTCAGACAGCCCTGCTCCAACAGGGTTCGCAACGCCCGTTTTGAACCGCTCCTCGCCGTTGTCCTCTGCCTTGTCTGATATAATAATAAAATCAGAATTTACTTTCACCACAGGATATGAGGGGTAAACGATCAACTTGGGGCTACGTCCCCGCAACGAGGGAGTGATTAATTTGAGTCGCCTTAGCATCATCACGAGCAACCAGGCCGAGGCAACCGTCGAGTCCCTGTATAAGGACCTCGAACGCCGCATCATCGCGAGCCCGCCCGGGCTCTGCCCTCTGGACCTGGCCAGCAGCTTTCTCAAAGTCTGCGCCGCTCAGACGTGCGGCAAGTGCGTCCCGTGCCGCGTGGGGCTTCCACAGCTTGAACGCCTCATCGAGGATATCCTGGACGGCAAGGGCGCTCTGGAGACCATTGACGTGATTGAGCGGACGGCGGAGTCCATTTACTACTCGGCGGACTGCGCCATAGGGCTTGAGGCTGCCAATATGGTCCTTAAGGGCGTCCGAGGCTTCCGCGACGATTACGTGGAGCATGTCGCCAAGGGCCGCTGCACCTTTGGCCTGTCTCAGCCCGTGCCCTG
>JAFUYV010000217.1 GCA_017476945.1 Fretibacterium sp. | reverse complement strand
GTAGAAGTGAAACCCGTGCGCTGTGTAGACGACCTTTGGACGTGTCTCCTGGGGCAGCGTCCTCAGGGCCAGGCGCGTTACGAAGGAGGCGACGGGCGTGTGCGTGTGCACGATGTCATAGCCCTCGCGCGTCACAAGGGCCCGGATGGAGTTGTTCAACCCCCGGATGTCCCTCAGGGCCCAGGGCTTGCGGGAAAACGCGGCGTCATGGCAGGCGTCAAAAGCCCCGCGGCACTCGGGGTCCAAAGTCGCGTCCCTCGCAAGGGCATCCACCCTCCAGCCTCGTGAGCGGAAGTGCCGGACGTAGGGCAGCAGAAACGCCCTCAAAGTGGCGGCGACGGTGGCGACGATCAGCAGCTTCGGCATGCTACGCCTCCCCTCGGAACGGCGGCATGGTCGCCTCTCCCGGCGCCGAGATGCCCTCGCGCGTCAGGATCTTTTTCACAGTCATCAGCAGGATCTTCACGTCCAAACGGAGGGAACGGTTCTCCACGTACCACACGTCGAGCTCGAACTTCTCCGGCCAGCTTAGCGCGTTGCGGCCGTTGACCTGAGCCCAGCCCGTGATGCCCGGCCGGACCTCCAGCCGCCGCCTCTGCCGCGCGTTATAGAGGGGCACGTACTGGAGCAGCAGGGGGCGCGGCCCCACGAGGCTCATGTCACCGCGCAGGACGTTCCACAGCTGGGGAAGCTCGTCCAGGCTCGTCCGGCGCAGGAACCGGCCAAGGGGCGTCAACCTCTCGGCGTCCGGCAGCAGGTTCCCATCCGCGTCCCTCGCGTCCGTCATGGAGCGGAACTTGTAGAGCGTGAAGGGCCGCCCGTCCCATCCCGCCCTCGACTGCGCGAAGATCGCGGTTGGCCCCATGCGGCGGCGGACAAGCAAAATCAGGAGGACGAGGACAGGGGACAGGACCAGCAGCCCCAGCCCCGCTCCCAGGATGTCTATCAGGCGCTTCACCAGGCCGCTCATAGATTTATACGGCGGCTATCTCCGGCGCGGCAATCACGGCGCGCACGGCGGCGATGACGCGGTCCTGTTGCTCCTCGGTGAGGAACGAGCTGGACGGCAGGCATAGCCCGCGGTCGAAGAGCCCGGCGCAGACATCTTGTCCCGGCTCATGGGGCCAGTAGTCCGCCCCCTTGAACACGGGCTGGAGGTGCATGGGCTTCCACAGGGGACGGCCCTCGATGTTCAGCGACGCCATGTGGTCCAGCACGGCCAGCGGCGAGATCTTCTCCAGGGCCCCCGTCAACAGCGCGGTCGTCAGCCAGCGGTTGGAGCGGCTCCAGTCCGGCTCCGGCATGAACTTCATCCCTTCGACGTCCCCCAGTGCCTCTACGTAACGGTCAAAGACGCGCCGCCGGGCCTTGATGCGCTCGTCCAGGTGAAGGAGCTGCCCCCGGCCCAGCCCGGCCAGGACATTGCTCATCCGGTAGTTCCAACCCAGGGTGCTGTGCTGGTACCACGGCGCGGGGTCCCGGGCCTGCGTCGAGAGAAACCGGGCGCGGGCGATGGCCTCCGCGTCGTCCGAAAGCAACATTCCGCCGCCGGAGGTCGTAATAATCTTGTTACCGTTGAAGGACAGCGCGGCGAAGGCCCCGAATGCCCCATTCCTGCGCCACTCGCCCCGGTAGAGACATTCGGAGCCCAATGCGTCCGCCGCGTCCTCGATGACGGGGACGTTGTACCTCTCGCAGACGGGAAGGAGCTTTTCCATGTTGCAGGTCTGCCCGTACAGGTCCACTAGCACCACTGCCTTGGGCAGCCGCCCCTTGGCCGCGTAGTGTTCCAGGGCGCGCTCCAAAGCCTGCGGGCTCATGTTCCAGGACCCCGGCTCGGAGTCGATGAAGGCAATCTCCGCCCCCTTGTGGAAGTATGGCCCAATGGAGGCAGCGAAGGTGAAGGAGGAGCAGAGGACCAAATCTCCTCGGCCGATGCCCAGCAGCTCCCCCGCCAGGTGCAGTGCCGCCGTGCCAGAGGAGAGCGCGAGGGCCGCGCGTGCCCCGATCTTCTCCGCCATCTCGCGCTCAAAGGCCTCGACGTGGGGCCCCAGCGGGGCGATCCAGTTCGTCGCAAAGGCCTCGTTGATCATTTTAATCTCGTCCCCGCTCATGTGGGGCGCGGAGAGATAGATACGCTCTTCTGGCATGACGAATGCCTCCTTAATATACTTTTCGGCAATATGATAGCATATCTCCGATGTGATAAAATACCCGCAGTAAGATCATGAAAGGGCGTACGGGAAAAGTAAATGGCTGAAACGACAAAGGAAGACTTCATTATAGACTATATTTCGGGCCTTCAGGTTCGGGAGACGCCAGAGGAGCTTGACGCCGTACAGCCCTTCTCGCGGATTCTTGTGAACGACTACGGCTACCCGAAGGAGTATATACAAACCCGCCCTCAATACAGGGTGAAGGCGCGTCCCTCCGATACAAAAAAAGAGTATCCTGTCGATATCGTTGTCTTCACCGGCAGAGAGCATAACGAAGAGACCGTCTATATCATCATAGAATGCAAGAAAAAGAATCGAAAGGATGGAAGGGGGCAACTGTAGGATTATTTACGCTTTTCCAAGGCATATCTTGGGGTGTGGTTTAATGGGAGCGAGAGACTCTATTTACGGAAAATCGAAAAAGATGGGAAGGTCTTTTTTGAGGAAATTCCCAACATTCCGCGATATGGAGAAAAAATTGAGGATATCGGGAAATTCAAGCGCAGGGACTTGAAACCTGCGGAGAATTTGAAACCTACGTTCAGGGCGATACGAAACTATTTGGCGGCCAATGCTGTGGGCATCACTAGAGATGAGGTCTTTGCATCTCAGATCATCAATCTTATCTTCTGCAAGATATACGACGAGCGTTTTACTCACCCTGACGATGCCGTCAGTTTTTGCGTTGGGATCGGCGAAAAAAAGGAAGAGGTCAAGGCGCGGATTCTTGAGCTTTTCGATAAGGTGAAGGAGAGCTATAGTGACGTTATAGACAAGACAGAGTCCATCGACCTGGACGCGAACTGCCTTAAATACGTTGTTGGGGAACTGCAGCTTTACAGCCTACAGAACAGCTCGCGCGACGCTGTGGGCGAGGCGTTTGAGATCTTTATCGGCCCCTCGCTGAAAGGCGCGCAGGGACAGTTCTTCACGCCAAGGAACGTGGTCAATATGGTGATTGGCATCATTGACCCCGGAGTTGAGGAAAAGATCCTGGATCCAGCCTGTGGCAGCGGAGGCTTTTTAGTGGAAGCGCTGCGGTATGTCTGGAATAAGCTGGAAAAACGCGGTCGGGAATTCGGGTGGTCCGAAACAGAGATCGCGATAGAAAAACAGAAGATCGCGATGAGGAACTTCCGGGGCATTGACAAGGACAGCTTCCTCAGTAAGGTCGCTAAAGCCTATCTTGCTATTTTAGGCGATGGGCGCGGCGGCATTT
>JAFUYV010000216.1 GCA_017476945.1 Fretibacterium sp. | reverse complement strand
GTAGACCTGTTCGATGAAGCGCTGGTAGGCCGCCTCATCCGCGTAGTCCCAGGGGGATAATTTTTTCGCCAGATGCCAGAATTGATGCCCCGCGCAGTCCACGTTGTGAAGATGGGTAAAGACCGCCTCATAATCGTTGCTGTCCATAAGGTATTTCAGGCTCTTCGCCTGCCACCGGTTGTAAACGTCCCACGATGGGAGAAAGACCTCCTCCACCAGCCGCGCGTCCTCGCCGCCGATGAGGCTGACCGGGGGAGGGGGGCCGACGGAGTCCCGGAGCTGCGCCAAAAGCGACGCGGGGCTCCACAGGGTATCGTTGGCGACGTCCAGCGCGTTGCTGACCCACAGTTTCAGAGAGGAGCCGTCCTCCGCAAGCTCAATCAGCTTATACGACCGGCTGCACAGCTTGGCCTGCCCGTTCTTCTCAGCCTCGTCCAGAACGCCGCTGACCATCTCGCCCACTCGGAGCGTCGCGATGGGCCGCGCCGACTTCTTGTTCCTGTAGATTTTGACAACCGAGTAGTTCCCCGCCCCGTCCTTCAAAATCAGCCCCACGCGCCGCTGGACCCCGCCGGACAGGAGCAGGGAGAACTCCAGCGCGTCATTTGGCGCGTCCTCCCACCTCTCCGCCTGGCGTATCGGCGAGCGCACCACGTCGTAGCCCACCCTGGCCCCGATCATCAGTTCCGAGTCCTCCAGCCCATGCACGTAGGTTCGGATCTCGTTGCCCCTCCGCGCCTCGTCCCCCCACCACAGCTCCATCATCTCATCGTCGGCCTTGCCCGGTATCAGGGCCTCCACGTCGTCAATGATGCAGCCCACCCCGGCCGGCCTCTCAACCCTTGGAAGGTACGCCAGCTTTTGGGTATCCTTTGAGGCGATCACGATTTTCTCCCAGTCCATCTGCGCGACGCCCATGTTCACGGAGCCGGGCTGCGTGCCGTCCACGACGTGCAGAAACGGGCTGTCGGAGCTGGGGGGCCAGGACGAACCGGGCCAGTGCCAGACCAGCGTCCTGATTCCGGCCTCCGCCGTCACGTTCCAAATCTGCTCCGCATGACAGAAGCGGGAGTCCATATTGTACACCACCGCGTCCAGGCTCTCCGGGGACTGCCGCCAGTAGCAGGTGATGCCGTGCGTCCCCGGGTACGCACCCGTCGCCAGCGTCGTCCAGCAGGGGGGGGTGATGGTGGGGACGGCCCCGAGCATGTCCAAATCCTCGCGGGCCGCGCCGCGCTCCAGATATTTCCTGATATTGGGGAGCCTGCCCTCCTCGAGCAGCCGCTTCGTCGTCCTCTGGTCCATGCCGTCGATGCCGAGCACGAGGACCCTGTGCTGAGCTTTCATGCCGCTTTCTGCGCGTTAAGGAGCTGAGTAATTCTGATGTCCTCCTCGCTCTGAATCATGGAGATAATATCATCCCGCACCTCTCGGTAGTTGGGCACGTTGCGGATGTTCCATGCGTTCAGAGCGCCGCCCTGGTTCAGCGGGTTGGCGTAGTCCGCGTGGATGCGCCCGGGCCGCGCCTTCATAATCACAATGCGTTTGGACAGCAGAAGCGCCTCGTCCACGTCGTGCGTGATGAACAGGAAGCATTTGTGGGACTTCCGCCAGATGGACTTGATGTGCTCCTGCATCTTCTCCCTCGTCAAAGCGTCAAGCGCGCTGAAGGGCTCGTCGAACAGCACGACCTTCGGCTCCGGGGCAAGGGTGCGGGCAATCGTCGCCCTCTGCTTCATCCCGCCGGAGAGCTGGTGCGGGAACTTCTCCGCCGCGTCCTCCAGGCCGACCATCTCAAGGTAGTGCTCGACAATTCCCCTGCGCTCGGCAGCGGTCAGCCCCTTCCGCATCAGGCCGAACTCCACGTTCCGGTACACCGTCAGCCACGGGAAGAGGTTCTGCTGCTGGAACACGACGCCCACGTCGCTGGACGGCCGCGTGAACTCCGCTCCCTTGAAGTAGACGTTCCCCGCGCTGGGCCGGACGTACCCCGCCATGATGTTCAGGAGGGAGGTCTTGCCGCAGCCGCTGGAGCCCAGAAGGCAGATGAAGTCCTCCTCCCCGGCGTCCAGGTTGATGTTCTGGAGGGCGTGGAAGTACCCCCGCCCCTGCTTGAAGTTCATGTCGACGTTCTGAAGGCTGAGAATCGGCGTTGCGCTGCTCATGTTTTCTTCCTCCCTGTTCTGTTAATATAATTCCGTCAGAATCGCGGCGTTGATGACGCCCGGCTGCGGCTTTCGGCTGAGGCTGTTCTGGTCGTAGAGGAACTCGCCCGTCGCCAGAAGCGTCGTCTGAAGCTCCCCGCCGTCCCTGAAGTAAGCGGCCTGCTCGGACTTGTCCTTGACGATAATCTCGTTCATGGCGATCTTCGTGTCCTTAATCGAGAGGCCCAGCCCGGAGGCCATCAGCCCGGCCGCGCCCTCGGGATCGTCGCGGTAGGCTTGGACCGCCGTATCCAGGATGTCGATGTACGCCTTGACGATCTCGGGATACGCCTTGTAGAACTTGTCGCTGACGATGCCGATCTCCGCCGTGAGCCCGCCGACCTTCGCCGCGTCCGCGGAGC
>JAFUYV010000215.1 GCA_017476945.1 Fretibacterium sp. | reverse complement strand
CGTCCTCGCACTGGGCGACGACGTCGAAGCGCGGCAGCTTGTCGGCCTCATGGTCCGGGATAGTTTCGCGGTCAGAGTAGGCTAGGTCCACCACCGGCGGAAGCCGCTCGGCCCCTGCGGGGATATCCGCCAGCACCTCGTTCAGGAACTCGACCAGCAGGAACTTATACTTCGGGTTCGCGAACAGGAACTTGAAATACCGGTCGTTCAATCGATTAAATCGCTTCATCGCTCACATCTCCAACGGGGCCCAAAGCGCGTCGGATCCTGCCCCGCAGGTTCTTCGTCGCGAGGATGTCGAGGCCCCCGGCCGCGCTGCGCCGGATGAGGATGGCCTCCAGCTCCGAGTGAGCCGCCAGGAACGCTCTCGCCCGCTCGGAGCCCATGACCATGAAAGCCGTGGCCAGAGCGTCAGCCAGGGCCCCGTCGGGCGAGATGAGCGTCGCGGACAGGAGGTCGTTCTGCACAGGCATCCCCGTGCGCGGGTCGAAAAAGTGCGAGTACCGCACGCCGTTGACGATACGGTATCGCTCATAGCCCCCTGAGGTCACGACGGCCATGCCCCGCCGCTCAGCGTCGTTCACCTCCACCACAAGCGCGATGGGCTCATTCGCGGAAAGGAGCGGGTTTCGGATGCCGATGTTCCAAGGAGCGCTGCCCTTCGTCCCCAGCACATGGATGTTTCCCCCCAGGTTGAGCAGGGCGGAGGATATCCCCCGCGTGCGCAGGAGCTCCACGAGCCGCGTCGACGCATAGCCCTTGGCGATGCCCCCCAGGTCCAGCGCCGCGCCGCGCCGCGCCAGGCGTACCCTGCCTCCCCCCTCGCCATCCGGCTGGAGCTCCAGGCCGCCGGGGTCCGACAGGACCAGGGCCGCATCAAGGCTGGCCTGCCCCGGCAGGGTGAAGGATTCCGGGCTGTCCGGGCTCCGGTTGATCTTCCAGAGTTTCGTGACAGGGCCAATGAGGGGGTTAAAGACGCCGTCCGTGAGGCGGCACATCTCCTGGGCCTTCGCGACGGCGGCGAACACTCCGGCCGGGACGGACAGAGGCTCCTTCTCCCCCGCCCGCCTGCCAATCTCTGACAGGACGGAGCCCTCGTCGTAGAGGGAGAGCTCCCCGTCAAGACGCTCAAGGCAGGCAAACGCCTCGTCCAGCGCGGAGCGCGCCTGCTCCTCCCCGCCCGTCACGGAGAGGCTGATCAGGGTGTTCATGGCGAAACTCTCGCGAGAGAGCGTGACCTCCCGGCCCAAGCGCCCCCAGGCGACGGCGCAGACAAGGAGCGCAAGGGCAGTGAACCCCGCCGCGCAGCGCCGCTTCATGCTACTTCAGGGCCCCCATGTCCGAGCCCGTCAACCTGAAGACGGAACCTACGAAGGTCACGATGCCTATGGGGATGGCCTTCTCGCTGAAGAGCGTCTTTGGACTGTGGAGCCCGCCGTGGCTGTCGGGGCGCTCGTCGGAGGTCCCCAGGCGGAAGTACGCGCCGGGCACGCGCTCCATGTAAAGAGCGAAATCCTCTGAGCCCATCGAGGGCGCCATGAGCTGGACCAGCGCACGGGGGCCCAGCAGCTCCGTGACGGCCTCGCTCACCGCGTCGACCAACCCGCCATCGCTGATGACCGGCGGCACCCCCATGCGAACCTCTATGTCCGCACGCGCGCCCATGCCTTCAGCAGTGTGGGTTGCGATGTCCCGGATGTACCCGGCGACGGCCTTGCGGGTCTCCGGGGACAGGGTGCGCACGGTTCCCTCCAGGACACACTCCGTGGGGATGACGTTGTTCACCCGACCCGCTGTCAGGTGCCCGACGGTGACCACAGCCGGGTCCGTCGGCGCGACGCGGCGTGAGACGACCGTCTGAAGCTGCGTGATGATGTGGGCCCCCGCTACGATGGGGTCGATGCAGCGGTCGGGATGGGCCGCATGGCCGCCTTTGCCGGTAACGGTGATCTTGAAGCTGTCGGAAGAGGCCATCATGGCCCCCTTCCGGACGCCGATGCAGCCCCCCGGCACGTCGGGCCAGGTGTGCGCGCCCAGGATGCAGTCCACGCCCTCCAGCGCACCGCTCTCCATCATACTCTCTGCCCCCCCCAGGGTCTCCTCCGCGGGCTGGAACAGGAACTTCACCGTTCCGGCCAGGGCCCCCCTGTACTCGCTGAGGAGCCGCGCCGTCCCCAGCAGCGTCGCCGTATGGATGTCGTGCCCGCAGGCGTGGCAAACGCCCTTGTTCCGCGACGCGAACTCCAGCCCCGTGGCCTCCGTCACGGGCAGGGCATCAATGTCCGCGCGGAGGGCTATAGTTTTTTCCCC
The DNA here is from genome assembly GCA_017476945.1 of Fretibacterium sp. Taxonomy (GTDB): domain Bacteria; phylum Synergistota; class Synergistia; order Synergistales; family Aminobacteriaceae; genus JAFUYV01. The sequence goes on along the minus strand of JAFUYV010000215.1, from coordinate 8,210 downwards.
TGGTTTTCCCCCCCTCAGCGTCCCGATAACGCCGGTCTTCTCCCCGTTGGGACTCGTCTCGATGCCCCACTCCTTCAGCTTTCCCTCGATGAGCTTCGTCGTCTCGAACTCCTGAAAGCCCAGCTCAGGGTTCTGATGTATCTGACGGCGGAAGCCGATGAACTCGCCCTGAAGCTCGCGGACCCGTTCGACTAAAGACATGACCGACCACTCTCCTTAATACAATGTGCAGGCTACGTAATGGCCTGGACTGGTCTCCCTCAGGGGGAGCTCCTGTCCCATACATTCCGGCCTCGCCTGGGGGCAGCGGACGGCGAAACGGCAGCCAGGCTTCGGATTGATGGGGCTGGCCACCTCGCCGCGGATGACCTCCCGCTCCATGTGGCGGCGGCTCAGGTTGGGGATGGGGATCGCCGCCAGCAGCGCCTTGGTGTAGGGGTGCAGCGGGTTGGCGAACAGCTCGTCCGTCGGCGCGCGCTCAACGCACTGCCCCAGGTACATGACCGCGATCTCGTTGCTGATGTGGGCAACGACGCTCAGGTTGTGCGTGATGAACATGTAGGCCAGGCCCCGTTCCTCCTGGAGGTCCATCAGCAGGTTGAGCACCTGCGCTTGAATGGAGACGTCCAAAGCGGAGACGGGCTCATCGCAGACGATAAACTCCGGATCCAGCGCCAGCGCCCGGGCAATGCCGATCCTCTGGCGGCGGCCGCCATCCAGCTCGTGCGGGTAGGTGTTGACGAACCGGTCCGCGAGCCCCACGGTATCCATAAGCTCATACACCTTATCCATGATGGCATCGCGGCCCTGTATCGTGCGGCAAACCTGTATGGGTTCGGCAATGATCTCACTGACGGTCATCCGGGGGTTCAGTGAGGCGTAGGGGTCCTGAAAGATCATCTGGATATGCCGGCGCATCTGGAGCATCTGTTCCTCGCCGTAGTTCAGGATGTTCTTTCCGTCGTAGAGGACCTCGCCGCCGGTGGCCTCAAGCAGACACACCACGAGGCGTCCCAGCGTGGACTTGCCGCAGCCGGACTCGCCAACCACGCCCAGCGTCTTCCCCCTCCCTATCGAGAGGTTCACGCCGTCCACCGCGTGCAGCAGCCCGCTCGCGGTGGGGAAATATTTTTTGAGGTTTCGAGTCTCAATCAGGGGCGCCATCATCGTTCACCTCCCGCAAAAAGATGGCAGTACAGCCTGTGCCCGTTCTCCTCCCTCAGTGCGGGCCGCTGCGTCCGGCAAATCTCCATGCAGCGGGGGCAGCGCGTGTGGAACCGGCAGCCCTCAGGCAGGTGGGTCGGGTCAGGCATGAGCCCGTCGATGGGGTTGAGGCGGCGTGTCTTCTTTGTGAGGTCGGGAATGGCCCCGAACAGCCCCACCGTGTAGGGATGATGCGGCGCCTCGGGGTCGAATATCTGTTCCACCGTCCCGGCCTCGATGACCTCCCCCGCATACATGATGGCCACGCGGTCGCAGGTCTCGGCGACGACACCGAGGTCGTGGGTGATCAGGATCATAGCCGTGCGCAGCTTGCGCTTCAGCTCGTTCATCATGGACAGCACCTGCGCCTGAATGGTCACGTCCAGTGCTGTCGTCGGCTCGTCCGCCAGGAGCAGTTTGGGCTCGCAGGCCAGGGCGATGGCGATCACGATGCGCTGTTTCATGCCGCCGGAGAACTGATGAGGGTAGTCATGTTTACGCTCAGGAGGGATGCCCACAAGTTTCAATATCTCATCCACGCGCTCATCAACCTGACGGTTCTCCTTTTCGTCCTTATGAATTTTCAGGACCTCCGCGATCTGATAGCCCACGGTCAGGACGGGATTCAGGCTGGTCATGGGGTCCTGGAAGATCATCGAGATGATCTCGCCGCGGATGTTCCGCATATCCGCCTCGGTGTACCGCGTGAGGTCCTTCCCCTCCAGGGAGATGCTGCCCCGCGTCACCCTGCCCACGCGTTCGGGCAGCAGTTTCAGGATGCTGAGGGCCGTCGTGGTCTTGCCCGCGCCCGTCTCGCCCACCAGCCCCAGCGTCTCGCCTTCGTTGATGTCCAGATCAACGCCGTTGACGGCGAACACCCGGGCATCATCGGTCACGTACTCGACGTACAGGTTTTTGATCTCAAGCAATTTGGTCGTCATGGTCTCTCCTCCGCCGCATCACGTCTTCATCCTGGGGTCGAGGGCGTCCCTCAGTCCATCGCCAATAAGGTTCAGCGCCAGGACCGCGAGGACGATTGCCACGCCGGGGAAGAACATCAGGTAGGGCTGGTACATCATCTGGCTCTTGGCCTCCGAGAGCATGGAGCCCCACTCGGGCAGCGGCGCCTCGATGCCCAGGCCGATGAAGCTCAGGCCCGCTACGCCCAGGATGGTGGTGGCCATGCCGATGGTCGCCTGAACCACGATGGGGCCGATGGCGTTTGGCAGGATGTGCCGGAAGATGATGCGCAGGTCCTTCGAGCCGCAGCAGCGCGCTGCCTCCACGAACTCCTGTCCACGGATAGTGATGATGGCGGAGCGCACGATGCGGGCAAACTGAGGGATGCGGCACAGGCTCATGGCCATGAGGACGTTGATGATGCCCGGGCCCAGAGCGCCGACAATGGCCACCGCCATGATGGTGCCCGGCATGGCCAGGAAGATGTCCATGATCCTCATGAGCACATTGTCCACACGCCCGCCGTAATATCCGGCGAAAGCCCCGATAAGGCTGCCCACCGTCATGGCGATGCCGACGGTGAAGAAGCCGACGAACAGAGAGATGCGCGATCCCCAGATGATGCGCGCGAAGAGGTCCCGTCCATACTGGTCCGTGCCAAACCAGTGCGCCGCGCTGGGCCACTGCAGCCGCGCACGGATGTTCTGCCCGATGACCTGAGTGTCGTAATCCAGGAGGAAGCCCGCGCCAAGCGCGGTCAGGAGCATGAGCGTCATCAGAATGAGGCCGAACATAGCCAATCTGTTCTTCCGGTACTGGAACCACAACGCTTTAAGCTGGCTGCGTTTTTTGACCTTTTTCCGCTGAACCGTTTTCTGAGTTGAATGCTCTGTCATTTGGCGCCTCGTTTCAGGTATTGGGACTTTACCCTCGGGTCAATGAAGGTGTATAACAGGTCCACCCCGAGGTTGACGAAGCCGCCCACGAGCGCGGCAAACAGAACGCTGGAGATCAGCATGGGAGAATCCTTGCCCGTCACGGACTCCACCATCAGTGTGCCCAGCCCGGAGATGCCGAACACGTTCTCGATGATCAGCGCGCCGCCCAGCAGGTTGCTGAAACTGATGCCCACGGCCGTCACGACGGGCAGCAGGGCGTTCTGAAGGGAGTGGATGAAGATGACACGCGCCGGGGCAGCGCCCTTGGCCTTCGCCGTGCGTATGTAGTCCTGTCGGATAACCTCAAGCATCGTGGAACGGGTCATGCGGACCAGCGTCGCCATCTGCGCCGCGGCCATCGCGATGGCGGGCATGATGAAGTGCTTCCACGTCTCCGAGCCAACGGCCGGCAGGATGTGCAGCTTTACCGAGAACAGCAGGATCATCAGCAGCCCCAGCCAGAAGGGCGGGATGGACGTAAACAGCAGCGCGGACACCATGCTGGAGATGTCAATGGCGGAGTACTGCTTCACGGCCGAGATAATGCCGACAGGGATGCCCAGGATTACGGCGATGAGAACGGCGAAGAAAGCGATCTTCAGCGTCGCGGGAAAGCGATTTTTGATCTCCGTCACGGTGGGAATGTTGGTGCGGTAAGAGACGCCGAAATCCCCATGGAGCGCGTTCCAGACGTAACGCCAGTAACGGACAAAGAAGGGATCGTTCAGCCCCATCTGCTCCCGGAGCTGCTCCACCTCCTCCTGGGGGGCGTACTCGCCGAGCATGGCGCGCGCGGGGTCGCCTGGGGTCAGCTCCATGATGGAGAAGAGGATGAAGGAGAGCCCAAGGATAACCGGGACCATGAGCAGAAGCCGCCTCCAGATGTATCGGAGCATCATTTCACCAGCCTTTCAGTTCAAAGGAATGTGTTATATAGAGCGACAGCGAGACAAAACCCTTACAAGACCGCCCTCCGTGGAGAACACGGGGGGCGGCCGCTTTTTATCCGGCTTGCCTGTCCTGCGCTGACGCTACCAGCTGTAATTGTAGATGTAGTAGCGCTGCATCGGATCAGCGAACACACCCTTCAGGTCCTTCACCGCGGCGACGGTCCGCTTGCCCGTGTAACAGGGGATGTAGAGGCTCTCGTCACGGATGATCTCGCAGACCCGGAGGTACTCCTTGTTGCGCTCCGCGTCGTCCAGCGAGCTGCGGGCCTTGTCCAGGCACTCATCCAGCTCGGGGATGTTCACGCCCATGTAGTTGGTCCCCTTGCCGTTGAGCTGGCTGCTGTGCAGGAAGGGATAGGTGCAGAAGTCCGCGTCCGCCACGGAGATGGCGTGGGCGTAGAACGTGACGTCGAACTGCGCCTTGTTCAGCACGAGGTCGAACCAGCGCGCGCGATCCATGGCCTCGATCTTCATGTCAATGCCGATATTCCTCAGCTGGGCCTGAAGGATCTCGGCCGGCTTGGTGTAGTTGGTGGCGCCGATGACCCTCATCGTCACGGTGAGCCCTTTGGGATAGCCGGCCTCGGCCACGAGCGCCTTCGCCTTTTCAATGTCGTACTCCAGGCCCTTGAAACCCTTGGGGGCCTGAGGACAGAGGGGGACAATCCCTTCGTCAGTGGGCTCGGCCATGCCGTTGACCGCCCCCAGGATCAACTCCTCCTTGTCGATGGCGCGGGCCACGGCCTCACGCAGACGCTTGTCAGCGAAAGGCCCACGGGCGGTGTTGAAGGCCACAAGGAACGAGCAGGCCTGGGGCGCCTCATAATACACAAGGTTGGGATCGTCGATGATGGCCTGACGGTCAGAGTAATCCTGGTTGGGGACCATGCGGTCAAGGGTGCCGCTCTGCATGGCCATGAGCGCGGACATGTTGTCCTTGATGACGCGCACGATGTGCGTCTTGACCTTCGCCTCGCCCTTGAAGTAATCGGGGAAGGCCTCCATCGTGATGCTCTCGCCGCTGCGCACATCCTTCAGCATGTAGGGCCCCGTCCCCACGGGCTTCTGGCCAAAGCCGTCAGGGTCGGCCTCGTAGACCTTCTTGGGGACGATGGACGTGCTGGAGGAGACAAGGCAGCCGATGATGGGCTTGTAGGGGTGTTTCAGCGTGAGCTTCACGGTCTTGCCGTCAACCTTGGAGGCCTCCTTCATGACGCTGGTGAACTTGCTGGTGAAGGGGGACGCGATGGCGGTGTTCAGCGAGAAGACCACGTCGTCCGCGGTCATCACGTCGCCATTGTGGAACTTCACGCCCTCGCGGATCGTGAAGAGCATCTCCAGCCCGTCGGGGCTGATGCTGTAATCCGTGCAGAGCGCGGGGACGAACTTTCCATCCGGCGTCTCCCAAAACAGGGAGTCGAAGATCTGGTAGTGCGTCTGCCAGTCCACCAGGTCCGTCGTACGGTAGGGGTCGAACGTCTTCTGGTCGGAGACGTTGCGGACCGAGACACTGTTGTCCGCCTTGCCCGCGAGCGCCGCGGGGACAAACAGCAACACCAGCATCAGCGCGAAAACAAACTTCCTCATCTTGAAAAACCTCCTCATACCTATTAAGAGATTTGCCCCGACCCAGCCGGTTAAACCAGGCACGCGCCGTGAGCGATTACGTCACACGCGCCGGGCGCGGCTAAATCCCTGGAGCCCTTAATAAGCGCAGTCCTTCTTGATCTTGCTGATAACCGCGTTCTTGTCGCACTCAAAGAACCTGACGATGTCCACGTCATCGCGGCACAGAAAGCGATAGCCCTCTTCCGCCACGCGCCGGGCGCGATGAAGCTCATTCTGGGTCATCCTCTCCGCCGCCTCCAGGTAGTCCTCGAAGTTATCGGGCAGGATCACCACGCCGTCCGCATCGCCGAAGATCAGGTCACCCGGCTGCACCACCGCGCCGCCGCACTGGACCGGGCCTCCCACCTCGCCATTGACACCGAGGCACAGCGTCGTCACGGGGGAGAAGCCCGTGCAGAAGACGGGGAATCCCAGCCTCTCCAGCCCAAGCCGGTCGGTCGCCGGGCCGTCCACAACCAGGCCCCCCAGCTCCCGATGCTGCATCATCAGGACCAACTGGTCCCCCGCGCAGGCAAAGGTGTCCTCGCCCCCGCGGTCCACCACGAGCACATCGCCCTTCTCCGCCTTCATGATCGCGTAGTACAGCGCCGAGCCGTCACGCTCCGTCATCCTGACCGTATAGGCCGGACCCAGCATCTTCATCTGAGGGACCACCGGCTTGATGCGCGGGTGCATGAACCCATGCTCAAGATGGTGTCCAAACTGGGCGGGGGACACGGACATGATGCGGTTGTACATCTCCTTCGTCAGCTTCATCGCTCTGTCCCCTCCTGTTTGCGACATTCCTTCTTGACCTTGTTCAGCGCATCCTGGACGTGAGCCTCAAAGAACTTCACCACATCGAAATCCTCCCGGCGGGTGTAGAGCTGGCCCCTGCGCAGCGCCTCACGCTTTCGCGCCTCGTCGGCCGCCTTCTTCTCCGCCGCCTCAAGGTAGGGCATATAGTCGGAGGGAACGATGATGACGCCGTCCGCGTCGCCAAAGACGATGTCCCCCGGCAGCACGGCCGCGCCGCCGCACTCAATCGGGACCTGGACCTCGCCGCTGGTGCCCGTCACATTGGTTGTCACGGGGGAGAACCCCGTGCAGAACACGGGGAAGCTGTCCTGCTTGAGCGCGAGCTTGTCCGTGGCCGGTCCGTCGATGACAATGCCAGCCATACCGCAGTCCCGAGCCATGATGGCGACAAACTCCCCCACACAGGCAAACGTGTGGTCGCCCGCGCGGTCAATCACCAGGACCGAACCCTTCTCCGCCTTTTGGATGGCGTAGTACAGCGCCGACGAGTCCCGCGCCGTGAGCCGTACGGTATAAGCCGGCCCCACCATCTTCATCGCATCAGTCACGGGTTTGATGTCAGGCCGCATAAACCCGCGGCCAATGGAGTGACCGATAGCGGCGGGCTCGACCTTCATGAATCGGTCGCGAATTTCCTGTGATAGCTCCAAGAAAATCCCTCCTCTGTCCAGTGTTCCTTCAAGGAGCGCCTTGCTTACCGAAATGGACCTTGGATACAGGAAAAATTATAATATCAAGTTTTTTTAAATGTCAATAATCCTCTCTTCAATTGTAACATAATCAACCTCTCCTCAAGAGTTTCTTCAGCCCTCTATACAGGCGGGGAAACCGATAGTTAGTTTCCACCTTGAGTTTCCAGACCAGATATGAAAATCCTCCTTCCAGCTTTAGTTTTACCCTCAACCTCCAAAGATAGGGATGGTCAAACATATACAGCAACTTTTTATACTCCGCCTCCGAAAGTTTCAAAAGATACCTGTTATGTCGGAAATTTGGGTATTTTCTCTGAACATATTTTTTTATATGCTGAACGACATCCCAGCGCATAGGCGTCACATGATATATCAAATGATAAAAAGTATTTCGATAATATCGTGTGGCGCAAATATATTCCAACGCATCATGGTATTTGACCGCGTCGCCGTTACGTTCCATCTCTTCATTTAGGTGTTCTTCGATCCAGATTCGATCCAGATGTCCGTCCCCGTTATGATTGGTTGTGGAGTTTGGATTATAGCGATAATAATACATCACCTGATCAATGAGTAAAAATTTTTCAACGCAGGAACAGACCAGCGTTCCCCAATAGTTATCCTCGTACAGTACATTCTCAGGGAAGAAAAGTTGTTTTTGTAAAATAAAATCTTTTCGATATAAACGAAAACCAGCCCCACCAACCGGATACACCATCAGTTTTTCTCGTCCATCGTCTGATAGTGTTTTATTATTGATTTCCCATAACTCATCAGGCCAAACAAGGAATTCATCAGGGTTCAGAGAGGCGAGGTTCAGGTTTAGCGGCGTAGCGTCTTCAGGAACACGAACTCCGCGAATACAGGCAAAGTCCGCAGGACTCTCCCTCATTTTCTCAAGGAGAGTCGCATACATATCCTTGTGGACAAAGTCATCCGCATCGACAAAACCTAAGAACTCCCCTCGCGCCTGCCTAATGCCGAGGTTTCGTGCCCCACCCTGCCGCCGGTTGACTTTTGAGTCAACCACCACAATTTTT
>JAFUYV010000214.1 GCA_017476945.1 Fretibacterium sp. | reverse complement strand
GTCACCGTCTCGCGGCGTGAGCGATTAAAGGAGTGATCTTTGCTGATGAGGAAAAATTCAGGGCGTCCGTTTCTCGCCCTTTTGTTGGCTGCCGCGCTTGGGACGGTGCTCGCCATGGGCGCGGACGCGGCGATGAGCGCGAGGCAGCCTCGCCGCCACAGGGCGCTCCCGCCCGTTGGCTGGAAGTATGACTCGGGGTACGCGCTCTGGCGCGCGCGGAAGGGCCAGCCCGCGACGGCCTCGACGTGGCGAAGGTACGCGCACGAGAAAAGCCGCCTCGCCTATTTGGGACGTGGAACCAATGCCCTCTTCCTGAACAAGCTGGACGGAGCCCTGGAGGAGATATCCGGCCTCTGGGAGGGGGAGGAAAAGAGCGCCCGGTGAGAGGCCCCGGATGGATTTTCAGGGAGCAAAGCGCTTCCCTGGGCAAATGATGGCAGACTGAACAAGAATGCCGCCCGCAGGGGCGGCATTCTTTGCGCTCAGGCTCGCGGCGTGAGCGATGAAACAGCCCCGCGGCACGAGCGATTAAAACCGGGCCTTTCCGCTGTGTCTACTTCGCGTTCAGGAGCGCCTCACGGTCGTAGGCGACGCCCTTGTTGTACTCGTCCAGCAGGCGGACGACCTTGCCGCTCAGCAGCAGGATGGCGATGAGGTTCGGGATGACCATGATGCCGTTGAAGAAGTCCGAGAGCTCCCACACCAGGTCGATCTTCAGAACGCTTCCGGCGAAGATGAAGGCCATGACCAAAACCTGGTAGGGCAGCAGGGCCTTCGTCCCGAAGAGGTAACGGATGTTGCTCTCGCCGAAGTAGTACCAGCCGATGACCGTGGAGAAGGCGAAGAACAGCAGGCACACGGCGATGAACGGCGCGCCGTAAGCACCCAGCAGGTGGTTGGAGAACGCCGCCTGGACCAGGGAGATGCCGCGGAGCTGCGGGCCGCCCTCGACGAAGTTGGCGTCCAGCACGCCAGAGGACATGACGCTGATGACCGTGATGTTCAGCACGACGAACGTGTCGATGAACACGGCGATGATGCCGAGCACACCCTGCTCAACGGGGTGAGCCACCTGAGCCACCGCGTGCGCGTGCGGCGTGGAGCCCATGCCCGCCTCGTTGGAGAACAGGCCGCGGGCGATGCCATAGCGGGCCGCCTGGGCGATCGCGACGCCGGCCACACCGCCCCACACCGCCTTGGGCGTGAAGGCGCAGGTGAAGATCTCGGCGAACACCGCGGGCAGATGGGCGGCGTTCATGATGATCAGGACGAGGCCCACGACGATATACATGATCGCCATGATGGGGACCAGCTTCTCGGTGACGCGGGCGATGCGCTTCACGCCGCCGATGAAGATGAGCCCGGCCACGACCGCCAGCACCGCGCCGGTGACCTTCGTGTCCCAGCCGAACGCGCCGTTAAAGGCGTCGCCGATGGAGTTGGCCTGGACCATATTGCCCATGAAGCCCAGCGCCAAGATGATGGACACGGAGAAGAACGCGGCCAGGGCCTTCGCGAAGAAGCCGCCGCCCAACCCGCGGGAGATGTAGTAGGCGGGGCCGCCGACGACCTGGCCCGTCTCATCCTTCTCCTTGTAGAGCTGTGCCAGGCACGCCTCGGCGAAGTTCGTGGCCATGCCGAAGAAGGCGGCAACCCACATCCAGAAGATAGCGCCCGGCCCTCCCGAAACCAGCGCCGTCATGGCGCCCACCAGGTTGCCCGTGCCGACCTGGGCCGCGATGGCCGTGGCCAGAGCCTGGAACGAGCTCATGCCCTCCTTGCCGGCGGCCTTCCCGTGAAGGGAGAAATTGCCAAAGAGCTTGCTGCAGGCGGTGCCGAACTTCGTGATCTGCACAAAGCCCAGGCGCAGGGAGAAGAACAGTCCCGTCCCGCACAGCAGGGGGATGAGGAACTCCGTCCCCCACAGGAACCCATTAGCCTCGCTGACCCACTGCAGGAGCTGGTCAAAGAACGGTGACGACAAAATACCTTCCATTACGCTTGCCCCTTTCGTAAAAATAGATTGCGTCTTATTCTAGCACATTTTTTGAACCTTTATGACTGCGAGCGCTCCAGCCAGCTCTGAAGGATAAGGGTCGCGGCCACCTTGTCCACGCGCTCACGCCGTCCCCTGCGGGAGACGCCAGCCTCCAGCAGGGCGCGCTGGGCGATGACCGTGGTGAACCGTTCGTCCCATGTGGCGAACTCACGCTCCGGGTGGGCGGCCTTTAATTCCTCAACGAGCTCCGCGACGCGCCGGGCCTCCGGGCCTGCCGAACCATCCGTGCGCGATGGCATCCCGACGAGAACCAGCGTGGGATCGTACCGCTCAAGGCACTCCTCGAACCGCTGCCGCCAGCCGCCGTCCTTTCCGCTCACGGGCCAGACGCCAAGCCCCTGGGCGATGAGGCGCCGGGGGTCCGAGAGCGCCGCGCCGACGCGGACGCTCCCGATGTCCAGTGCCAGCACACGGCCAGGCTGCGGGGCGCACGCCCCCCCGCGGGGAGGGCGATGTTCAGCAGGGCGGCTGTGGCGGGGCGGGTCACAGTCGCCTTCTCGCGGAGGCCGTCCAGGCAGAGCCTCCGTCATGCTCCGGGGGTTTCAGGGGGGATTTTTTCCCCTGAGTTAACTCCAACCTGTTTCTTAAGCAGCGCCTCGATCCGGGCCAAAGCCTCGCTCAACTTCGCGCCATCCTTGCCGCCGCCCTGCGCCGTCGTGGGCCGCCCGCCGCCCTTGCCACCCAGGATGACGGACGCCTCCTTCACCAGCGCCCCGGCGTTGACCCCCAGCTTCACCGCCCTGTCGTCGGCCATCACCACGAGCTGGCAGCTTTCATCCTCGCCAATGGAGGCCAGCGCCGTCACGGTCGGCTCCGGCCTCGCCTTGGCCTTGTCCCCGATCTTGCGCAGCACGTCGAGCTGGGCGCCGGGGAAGCGCCCCATCTGAAGCAGCACATTCCCCACCTCGCGGCGCTCCAGGAAGCGCTCGCTGTTCTCCGTCAGCTCCCGGAGCTTCACCGCCTGGAGCTCGTTCTTCATCCGGCGAAGGTCATCCACCAGGCCCTGGGCCTTGTCCTTCAGGCCCTCCTCGTCCGTGGCGAGCAGTGCCGTCATGGCGCTGCGCAGGCCGAACAGCTTTTGCAGCAAAACAAGGACGTTCATCCCCGTCGCGGCCAGGATGCGCCGCGTGCCGGAGCCCACGCTCTCCTCGCGCAAAATCTTGAAGCTGCCGATGTCGCCCGTTGCCTGAACGTGCAGCCCGCCGCAGAGCTCCATGGAGAAAGTCCTGTTATCGTCCTCCGGTTCGGCAGGAAGCCCTCCCTGGGGGACCGTCACCACGCGCACCACGTCGCCGTACTTCTCCTCGAACAGCGCCTTGGCCCCCAGCTTCTGGGCCTCCTCGCGGCGGTACTCCCTCGTCGTGACGGGGGTGTTGGCCAAAATCTGCCGGTTCACGATGCGCTCCACCTCCGCGATCTCCGCGTCGGTCATGGGGGAGTGGTGGGTGAAGTCAAAGCGCAGGAACTCGTCCGCCACCAGCGAACCCGCCTGGCGGACATGGCGGCCCAGCACGCGGCCCAACGCCTCGTGCAGCAGATGCGTCGAGGTGTGGTTGCGGCGAATGGCGCTCCGGCGTTCTTCGTCAACCTGGCAGCTCACCGTCTCCCCCACGGCGATGGAGGCAGGCCCCGCGAGCTCCGCCAGCCTCACGGTGTGGACGATAATCCCGCCGCGAGGAACCGTGTTCAAGACCTCCAGCGTCGCGTTGTCCACCGTCATACGGCCCGTGTCGCCCACCTCGCCACCGCGCTCCGCGTAGAACGGCGTCGTGTCCAAAATTAACTCAAATTTCGACGGGGCCTGGTCTATCTTGTCAACCCGGCCATCCGGCGTCAGAAGGGCAACGATCTTTCCCTTGCCCGCGCTGGCCTCGTAGCCGGTGAAGCGCGTCGGGCCAAACTCGTTCTCCAGTTCCGTGTAAATGTCCCCGGCCAGGGCGCTGTGCTTCTGCTTGCTGGAGGCGCGGGCGCGCTGGCGCTGGCCCTCCATCGCGGCCGCAAACCCCTCCTCGTCCACCGTCAAGCCCTTCTCCTCCGCCATCTCGCGGGTCAGCTCCGGCGGGAAGCCGTAGGTGTCGTACAGCGTGAAGGCTACCTCTCCCGGCACACGCCCGCCGGCGGAGAGCCCCTTCACAGCCTCCTCGAACAAATCCGTGCCCTGCTGGAGCGTCTTCTGGAACCGCTCCTCCTCCACGGTGATGATCTGTTCAATGGTGGGGCGCTGGGTGATGAGCTCGCGGTAGGGCTCGCCCATCAGGTCAATCAAAATGGGCAGGTACTCGCAGAGGAACGGCCCGTCAAAGCCCAGGAGCTTGCCGAAGCGCACCGCCCGGCGCAGCAGGCGGCGCAGGACGTAGCCGGGCCCGTCGTTGGAGGGCAGCACCCCGTCGGCCAGCATAAAGGCCACGGAGCGCACGTGGTCGGCAATGACGCG
>JAFUYV010000213.1 GCA_017476945.1 Fretibacterium sp. | reverse complement strand
CTTCCCGGTGTCCGTCAGCTAGGGCATAGGCGGGAAGTTTACAGGAGGCATCACCCGTCTGTAGGGGGCCGCTGTCCGTGACGGTCAGGGAGGCGGGGATTCCCCGGATATTTTAGGCCGGAAAGCGGGGTGGAGGAGAGGGTAAACTGTGATTAAATTATCTATGCAAAGTGAATATTGATGCTAAAAACGCCACAGAAGGGGCATAAATGACATACAAAATGCCATACAATGGAAAAAATAAAAATAAAAAAATTAGTTATAGCAAGATTTTATGATTTTAGTTCGATGGCTCTGTCCTCCGCCAAATCCCGAAAGAACGAGAAAGATTCACCAAGAAAAGGCCCGCGAAGAAGCTTTTTTTCATATCTTGGTATATATTGTCGAATCCCTTAAATAGATTAAGTAGCTTAAGGTGGCCCCCCTTCTGTCATGTTTACTTATTTATGACATCTTGCGGGCACTGGAGCAAAATTTACAACCGGTCCTAATTTATCCTAAACAGGCTCCAACGATTGCCCTGTTACGGGCGGCGAAGGACCATACAGATGTGAGGACAACACGAGCGCGGTCCCATTTCTGAGGCCGCGCTCGTGCTTGTCACTCCGCTACCTTACGCACCAAAAGTTCATAACTTCCGTCGTCATTCTGTCTCAGCTTCAGGATTTGGTGTCCCTCGTCCTTAATGCTGCGCGGGACGTTCTGCACGGGCTCGCCGTCGTTCATGCGGATGGAAAGCACCTGCCCCGCGTCGAGCTCCTCCAGCGCGACCTTCGCCTTCACGAACGTGACGGGACAGACCACGTCGGTGATGTCCACAAAATCATTAGCTTTAATCTCGTTTTCAGCCATGATAAGCCTCCATAACTCTTTCTCTCAAGGCGTCCTCCCCAACGCGGTCCACCGTGAACTTGAACCGTTCCCCGGGCTTGGCGTTCTCCTTGAAGAACATCACCGCGGCGTCGCAGACGCGCAGCACCGTCTCCCGGTCCGTGATGAACGGGACGATGGGCGTCCCTTTATTAATCGTGTCGCCGAACAGCCCGCCGAAGTAGAGAAAATATCCCTCCGTCGTGGCGTAGGCCCCCGTCGGGCAGGCAAAGGCGCAGCGTCCGCAGTTGTTACATTTCTCGTAGTTCACGGTGATCTTGCCGTCAGAAAGGGCGATCGCGCCGTTGCGGCACGCCTTCACGCACACGCCGCAGGCGATGCAGTTCTCCTTCCCCCACGTGACCGCCAGCCCTCCCTTGACGCCCAGATCGTTCTCCTCCGCCTTCAGGCAGTTGTTCTGGCAGCCCGTCACACCCAGCTTGAACTTGTGCGGCAGCTCGCGGCCAAAGTACCGGCTGTGCAGCTCCTTCGCCATGTCCTCGGTGTCGATACAGGCGTTGGGGCAGACCTTGCTTCCCTGACAGGCCGTTATCGTGCGGACCCTCGGCCCGCAGACGCCCGGCGCGATGCCGCCCTTTGCCAGGGCGTTCTTCACGTCCTCCACGTCCTCGATGTTGATAAAGGGGATCTCGATCCCCTGCCGCGAGGTCAGGTGGATGTAACCGTGACCGTAGGTGTTGGCAACGTCGATGACGGCGGCCAACTGCTCCGTCGTCACCTGCCCGCCCGTCACGCCGAGGCGCAGCGAGAAGTAACCCTTCTGCTTCTGGCGCATGAACCCGCCCTTTTTCAGCGTCGCGTAATCAATTGCCGGCATAAAAATTCCCCCTCAAAGTTTTTGTTTGCGATGCCTGCTTAATCCGTAAAAAACAGCTCCTCCGGGGCGCTGCTTCCATTCTCTATGTGAAAGGCGCGGAGCCTCGGATTCTCTTTATCCTCCAGCGACAGGATGAGGTAGCTGATATTTTTGTCGAACGCAAGCCGGATGTCCTCGGCGGAGGGCCTTGCCGGGGACTCCGGGTGGGAGTGCCAGTTGCCGGATAATTTCAGCCCATGCGCCCGCATGTCTCTGACGGCGTCAAGCTGCTCCTTTGGCGAGAGCGCGAAATGCTCAGGCGAATGGTCGGTATTAGTAAGCATATAGACCTTTTCGATTGCGCGCTCTCCGCCCTCATCCCTCCCGGCGAGAAGGCCGCACGCCTCGTTGGGAAGCTCCGCCCTTGCGCGCGCGACCATATCCTCGTAATCCTTCTTTTTTAATATGATCCTCATTCCGATTCATCCTTTAACGCGCAGGCTTTCTGCTCATAATCGATCAGCTCCGTAATGGACGGGTTGTCCCCGCACACGGCGCAGCGGCCGTCGCGTTTGGGCAGGGCGATCCTATGGAAGTTCATCTCGAGAGCGTCAAAGGTGAGGAGGCTCCCTGTGAGCAGCTTCCCCACGCCGGTGATGTACTTGACGGCCTCCAGCGCCTGAAGGCAGCCGATGACGCCCGCCATCGCCCCGATGACCCCGGCCTGGCGGCAGGTGGGAATGGCGTCCGCCGGCGGCATCTCCTTAAAGACGCAGCGGTAGCACGGGCTCTCTCCGGGGACGACCGTCATGAGCTGCCCCCTGAAGCGGATGATTCCGGCGTGGGAGAAGGCCTTTTTGGCCATCACGCAGGCGTCGTTAATCAGGAACTTCGCGGGAAAATCGTCCGTTCCGTCGAGGATGAAATCGTAGCCCTCGATGAGCCGCAGGATATTCTCGCTGGTGACAAGCTCCGGATACGTCGCCACGTTCACGCCGGGATTGACGTTCCGCATGGATTCCCTGGCGGATTCAACCTTCAATTTCCCAAGGTCGTCCGTGCCGTGGATAATCTGGCGCTGAAGGTTAGATAGGTCCACCGTATCCGCGTCCACAATGCCAATGGTCCCAACGCCCGCCGCCGCCAGGTACAGCGCCGCGGGAGCCCCCAGGCCTCCCGCCCCGATAATCAGTACGCTTGCATCCAGCAGCTTCTTCTGCCCCTTCACGCCGATCTCCTTTAAGATGATATGTCGGGAATACCGCTCGAGCTGCTCATTGGAGAAGGCCATCTCAACAGCCCTCCCCGGCAAAAACGCCGCCGCCCATGAAGTACAGGAACTCGACAACGTCCCCATCCTTCAGGACATGCGTCTCAAAATTATCGCGCTGCACAAATTCCTCGTTGACGGGCACGGAGACGTACTCCGGCATCTCCACCTTCTCCAACGCAATGAGACCGGCGACCGTGAGCCCGTCCACGGCCTCCTTCCTCTCGCCACCAACCGTGATAAACATATCTGTCCCCTCTTCCCTCTAATCGTGTTAACCGCGTATGGCGCCGATGAAATCGTCAATCAGATCGCCGGCGTCCTCGATCCCGACGCTCACCCGCACCGTATCGTCAAAAACTCCGGCTATCTCGCGCTGTTCTCGCGTGCTCCTGATATACAGCGTGGACTCCGGATGGATGACAAGCGTGCGGGTGTCTCCAATGCTCGTGGCCCGGACCGCGTATTTCAGGCCGTTAATAATGCGATACGCATTCTCCCGTGAGCCCGCCCGAAAGGTCAGGACGCCGCCTCCCTGCCCGTTTAACTGCTTCAGGGCCAATTCTCCGCAGGGATTGCCCGTGAGGAGCGGATAGTTGACATGAAGCTCAGGAATTTCGTTCAGGGCCTCTGCTAGGGCCTTCGCGTTTCCGCAGATACGCTCCATGCGGAGCCCCAAAGTCTCCAAACCGATCACGTTCAGGAACGCCGTCATGGGAGCCATGCAGCTACCCATGTTCTCCAGCGTCTCGGTCCTGAGCTTCACGGCATAGGCCGCTTTCCCGAAATTCCGATACGCCTCCAGCCCGCGAAATTTATCGAAGTCCCAGTCGAAACGCCCTCCATCGATGATGGCGCCCCCGATGGCGTCACCGCTTCCGGTGATGTATTTCGTCGTGGAGTGTACCACAATATCCGCTCCCCAAACAATGGGATTTACAAGATATGGCGTCACCGTCGTAGCGTCGACAATGAACGGCAGGCCGTTCCGGTGGGCAAGGTCCGCGACTTCACGTATATTCATGATTTCCAGGCTCGGATTGCTCAGGACCTCCCCAAAGATTGCGCGAGTACGTCCGCTGATCAGCGCCCCGATTTCCTCCTGGGTCATGCAGCGGACGTATTTCACCGCTATGCCAAATTTCGCGAGGCTCTCGAACAGGGCGATGCTCCCACCGTACAATCCGCCGGAAACAATCAGTTCATCGCCGCTGCGGAGAAAATTCAGCAGTGTGAGCGTGATCGCCGCCATGCCGGAGGAACAGGCGACAGCCCCGCTGCCCCCGTCCATCTCGTTAATGCGCTGTTCGAACGCGGCCACCGTCGGGTTTGCGACGCGGCTGTACGCATACCCGGGGGCCCTGTGATGAAATACCCTGTCAAGCTCCTCAGCCGAATCGTATTGAAAGGCGTTCGCCTGAGCTATCTGGGGAAGCGTGGAGCCGTCCGCGTATCTCTTGACCGCCCTGCCGTGAAGGAGCCGGGTGTTGAACTTCATCCTTCACAGCCCCAGCTTTACGAACGCCTGGTCCAGATCGGCAATGATGTCCTCGGTCTCTTCCAGGCCCACGCTGAACCGGATAAATCCCTTTCTGAACCTCTCCGGGTAAAGATGAATCCTCTCGTCGTAACTTGGCTGCGGGAAGATCAGGCTCTCATCGTGTCCGAGGGAGACGGCGAAGGTCACGACCTTCAGGGCCGCGCAGAATCGCTCCACGGCCTTATCGTCCGCCGCAACGCCAAAGGAGATCACGCCTCCGTATCCGTTTTTCATCTGGCGCTTTGCCAATGCATGTCCCGGATTGCTGGGCAGCCCGGGATAGGAGACGAACGTCACATTTTCGCGCTGCTCAAGCCATTCCGCGATCCTCTGCGAGGATTCGTTGATCTGCCGCATCCTGAGCGGGAAGGTCGCGGAACCCCTGAAAATCTGCCAGGCGTTAAACGGGCTGATGACGGCCCCGACGTTCACCTGGGCCTCGTAGCGGATGCGTTCCATCGTCTCAAGGTCATTCGAGATGATCGCCCCTCCCTGCGCGTCGCCGTGGCCGTTGATGAACTTTGTGAGCGCCTCCACCACAAAATCAGCGCCCAGCTCAAGCGGTTTCTGATTGAGCGGTGAGGCAAAGGTGTTATCCACCGAGACGACAGCGCCGTTTTCATGCGCCGCCTTGACAACGGCCTCGATATCCGTCACCCCGTTGGTCGGGTTATCCGGCGTCTCGATATGGACAAGACGGGTTCCCGGCGTGATGGCCCTCCTGACAGCCTCCAGATCGGTCATGTCCACCATGACGGTATCGACCCCGAACTTCCGGTTGAACAGCTCATGGAACATCCGGTAAACCGCCATGTAGCTGACGTTGGGGTACACCACCCTGTCCCCGGATTTCAGCAACGTCCAGAAGAGCGCGTGCAGGGCGCCGACCCCACTGGCGAGAACGATCGCGTCGTCCGCGTCATGCAGCGCGGCAATTTTCTCCTCCAGCCAGTGCTGGTTTGCGTTCCCGTTTCTCGAATACATCAAAAGATCGGTGGAGGAATAGTTGACCTTCGAGAGATCGTCGGGCAGTTTATAGCTGTTCGCCATGTGAAGCGGCCGCCGTACCGCCCCGGTCCCCTCGTCATAATCCGTGCCGGTGTGAATCGCCTGCGTCGCGATCCCATAACCCTTATAGGGATTTTCCTTCCTTGCCATACGCAACACTCCCCAGTTTTACGCGCTCAAATGTTGTCGCAAAAGTAACAGAGGCCCTCGCGACACCCCTCGCTCCCCGCCGCCGTTCCCCCGCTTTGTACGAAATCCTTTGCAACGCCCGGATGGTTCATGGCCGCCAGATATTCCGCGTCGCTCCTTTTTCCCGGCAACGCGTTCAGCAGCCTGCCCCCGCGGAAAAACAAGACCTGAGGGACGCCGTTCAGCCGGAAGCGGGCAAACAGTTCCTTCTCCTCTAACGCGTCTACCTCGGCGAAGGTCCAGCTCTTATCTTCGCTCAGGGACTCCAACTGATTTGCGGCCTCCGCGCAGGCGCTGCAGCCCTCCCGGTGAAAGAAGATGACCGCCGATTCCTCACGGTCGTAGACCAGGTCGTCAAATTCCTCTTCCGTAAGTCGATTCATGCCCATCCTCCAGAATTTGATAAATCGGGGCCCCCTCGCACTCCTGAGGGACGCGCAGGCCCAGCAGGGTGGATATCGTCGGGGCCAGATCCACCTGCCTGATCTCCCGTCTCGTTGTGCGGCCCTTCAGGATGCCGCCTCCCGCGGCGATGAACACCGGCGTGACGGACGTGCCAAAATAGCCCCGAGCCGTCGTGAGGCCGTCCCCGTGAAGGCGATTGTACCCCTCGTCGACGGTGAACACGATGTCCCCGCACTCCTTCCCGCCCAGCCCGAGGACGCGGCTGTCCCGGTTCCTCATGGCGAGGCCGACGACGCGCCTGCCGGTGCGGGGGTCGCGGTAGCTATAGAGGTCGGAGATAATCCGCTCCTCCAGCTCGTATTTGTCCTCCGGCTCCACGATGCCATATTTATCCCGACCGCGCAGGTTGACGTAGATATAGTTGCTCCGGATTTGCACGGCCCTGGTTTTCTCCCAGTCCACCTGGTCAAGTTCCCGCCCGTCCGCGTCCCTCTTCAGCACGGTGTAGCCCAGTTCCTTCATGACGCCCAGGTTCAGGCCGCCGTACTCCCCGATGTCCGGCGGGACGTTTTCCCCCACGAGCAGCCCATGGTCCGACACGATGAAGATGCTCCAGCCCTTGTCCAGGTAAGGCAGGAACGCCCCGAGGTACTCGTCGGTCTGGACGTAGACCCGCTCGATGAAGCGCTGGTAGGCCGCCTCATCCGCGTAGTCCCAGGGGGACAATTTTTTTGCCAGGTGCCAGAACTGATGCCCCGCGCAGTCCACATTGTGCAGATGTGTGAAGACCGCCCCATAGTCGTTGCGGTCCATAAGGCGCTTCAGACTCTCCGCCTGCCAGCGGTTGTAAGCGTCCCACGACGGAAGAAAGACCTCCTCCACCAACCGCGCGTCCTCGCCGCCGATGAGGCTGACCGGGGGTGGAGGGCCGACGGAATCCCTGAGCTGCGCCAAAAGCGACGCGGGGCTCCACAGGGTATCGTTGGCGACGTCCAGCGCGTTGCTGACCCACAGCTTCAGAGAGGAGCCGTCCTCCGCAAGCTCAATCAGCTTATACGACCGGCTGCACAGCTTGGCCTGCCCGTTCTTCTCAGCCTCGTCCAGAACGCCGCTG
>JAFUYV010000027.1 GCA_017476945.1 Fretibacterium sp. | reverse complement strand
CGCAGGACAAAGAGCAGGATTGTCTCGGAGCGCTCCGCGAAGGCCCCCAGGAGGTCGCCCGTGATCCCGCCGAAAACGAAGAGGCAGCACCGCCGCCACAGGAAAAACACGACGGTCCAGACGATGGGGAGCCAGGCCGCGCCCGCCCACAAGTTCAGAGCCGTGAAAAGCAGAGCGCCGGCGATGAGAAAAAGCGTGTGCCGCGACGTCCGGGACGCGCCGAGCGTGCGGGCCAGCCCGTCGTTGCGGGCGAAGGGAAGGGCGTTTAACAGCAGCGCCATGCCCAGCCGGGACCAGACGGGGATGAGCCCCATGAGAAGCGGAAGCCTGTTGACCTGGGCCGTGAACAGCTCCGCGAAGAGCGCGCTCTTCAGCAGCAGGGTGGCAGCGCAGCCCATGACGGCGAAGGCGCCGGTGTGTGTGTCGGATAAAATCTTCAGCCGCGTCTCGCGGTCACGGCGTGAGAAGAGCGCGTCACAGGCGTCCATGAGCCCATCCATGTGGAGCCCCCCTGTCAGCGCAAGGGCGCCGAGCGTCATCGCTGTGCCCCGCAGGAGCGGCGAAGCGTCCCAGCGGGAGAGCAACACGGAGAACAGGGCCCAGAACATCCCCAGGAGGCAGCCCACGGCGGGGATCATGGGACAGAAGAGATAAAAGTTCCCCGCCTTCCAATCCACCCTGGGAACGGGTAAAATGGTGAGAAAGGAACAGGCAGCAAAGAAGGAATGGATGATGCTGATAGTACGCGCCCCCTTAGTCCAATGGTTTCATGTCCGCGCTCCTGCCGGGGCGTGGGAGTTCCTCTCTCTATTCTACATGAAGAGAGGCCGTTGATGTTTCTCTTCGTGTCGGGGGGGGCCCGCAGCGGCAAGAGCGAATGGGCCGAACAGGCCGCCGTGGCCCTGTCGCCAGGCGGGGTGCGGGTCTATCTTGCGACGGCCCAGGCTGCTGACGAGGACATGCGTCGCCGTGTCATGCGTCATCGCGCGGCCCGCAGCGGGCGTGGGTTTCTGACGCTGGAGCGGGCGCGAGATCTCAGGGGTGTCCTTTCCGGCATCCCGGCGGATGCCACGGTCCTTTTAGAATGTCTGCCCAATTGGCTGGCCAACGAGATGTTCCACATTGAAGCTCAGCGGGGCGCTTCGCCCTCCCGCCTCTCCCTCACGGACGGGAGGGCGTGCGGGGCTGCCGTCCTGGGGGAGAAGATCTTTCGGACGGCGCTGGCGATGAAGGAGCGTTGCCGCCATCTGCTGATCGTCTCCGACGATGTCTTCTCCGACGGTGTGACCTATGATGAGGCGACGGAGGCCTATCGCCGCCTTCTGGGAAGTCTCCATGTCCGCCTTGCGGGGGCGGCGGACGCGGCGGTGGAATGTGTGGCCGGCCTTGCGCGCTTTGCGAAAGGGACGTTTGGCTTAACCTCTCGTTTTGCTATAATCTCTGAAAAGGAGGCCGGGGAAAATGAATGAAAAACTCTCGGCGCTGCCCATCGGGATACAGACCTTTGAGAAACTGCGAGCGGGGGGCTGCCTTTATGTCGATAAAACGGCAAGATTGCAGGAGCTGATTGCCGGGGGAACGTCTTATTTTCTCTCCCGCCCCCGGCGATTTGGCAAATCGCTGACGCTCTCCACGCTGGACGCCATGTTCAGCGGCAAGGCGGAGCTCTTCAAGGGCCTTGCGGCGGAGGCCTGGGTGGCGGAACAGGCAAAACACCCCGCGCCGGTGCTGCGTCTGGATATGAGCTCGTTGCAGGAATATTCCTCCGCGGAGTCCCTGGACAAGGCTATCCGAACGAGACTTCATGAAGTCGTTTCCGACCGCGGTTTAGGCTCTGTTGAGGGAGACCGCTGCGGAGAAATATTTCGGCAGGTTATTCGTGCGTTGTTCAAGGCCGTGGGTCCTGTTGTGGTGCTCATTGACGAGTATGACAAGCCCATTCTGGACAACATCGGAGATCTCGAAGGGGCGGACGCCATGCGCCGTGTGCTGCGCTCGTTCTACACGGTGCTGAAAAGCTGCGACGAATACCTTCGTTTCGTCATGCTGACGGGGATATCGAAGTTCAGCAAGGCGGGCGTCTTCTCCGCCATGAACAACCTCAATGATATCTCCATGGACCGGCACTGCGGCGATATTGTGGGCTATACTCAGACGGAGCTCGAGGAGAACTTCGCCGGATGGATCGAGGTTACGGCGGAGTCCTTGTCGTTGGACAAAAAGGGTTTGCTGGAGAAGATTAAGGACTATTATGACGGCTTTTCCTTTGACGGCAGAGCTCAGCTCTACAACCCGTTTTCGATCCTTAACTTCTTTGCCAAACAGGAGTTTAGGAACTACTGGTACACATCCGGCTCGCCGTCCTTCATAGCGGACTATATGAAGCGGCACGGCATCCAGGATCCGGAGGAGTATCACGATGTGGTTGTGGAGCTGGACTTTGCGGACTCTCAGGAGATTGAACGGGCCAATCCCGTGAGCTTTCTGTACCAGGCGGGATACCTGACGGTCAGGAGGCAAGAGGAAGAGCAGTATATTCTGGACTATCCGAACCGTGAGGTAAGGAACTCCATCTCTCGAATGTATCTGGAGCATGTCTATCACGTGCCAGGCTATGTGCCGCTGGGTTCTGATATCTGGCGGTCGTTGAAGGTGGGAGATATGGCGAGGGTTGTTGAGCTCTACAATGCCGCGCTGAGCGGGATACCTTATGAAGACTATACAGGTCAGGGAGAGAGTTGGTATCGATCGTTGTTTTTGATGCTGCTTCGCGGGGCGGGTGTCACCGCCAACGGAGAAGTGCACAGCAACCGTGGAAGGTCGGATGTGCAGGTGAGTTTCCCCGGCCAGGCGATTATTTTGGAGTTTAAGTACGCGCGGACGAGTGGGGCCCTCGACAACCGCCGCGCGGAGGGCGAGCGTCAGATAGAGGAGAAAAATTACGCGAGGCCCTATGACGCTGAGGGGCGCAGGGTGACGGGCGCGGTTATCGTCATTGATGGGGAGAAGCGCGCGGCCGTGCTGTAAGGGGGGCAAAAATGTGGAGATGGCTTTGGTCTGAGCATCGCTCTCAAATCTATGCTGTCATAGGAGCGATCCTCTTTTTGTTTTCAGGGATGGCGGTTACCTTTCTCTCCTCCGAACGCAACTCAGTGGAAGGGGAGGGCCTGTCTCTCATCACGAGGGAAGCGGCGCCGCCCTACGGAGAGGATATTCCCGCTCCCGGCACGGCGCAAAACAAAGTGGAGGGAGAAAGCATCCCGACGCAGGCAGAGCCCGTGCCCCAGCCTGAACCCCAGGCGGATTGGTACCTCTACATTACGGGGAGCGTCCGCAAGCCTGGCGTCTATCGCCTGCCGCCGGACTCGCGGCTCTTCCAACTCGTCGATGCCGCGGGGGGACTGGATGGATTCGCGGACCGCGTCGCCATAAACCTGGCGGAGCCTTTGAGGGATGGACAGCATGTCCATGTCCCTCATAAGGGGGAAACGCAGGCGAACAACCGAAAAGAAGCCCTCTCCAGAGCCACTGAGGCGGTTGTCCTGGTCCCCGCCCCTTCAACCACGGCGCAAAATTTCGGTTTCCGAATTTCTGACGCACGGCAACAGCAGCCCAACGGCCTGATCGACATCAACCGTGCCTCGGAGGAGGCGCTGGTGCGGCTTCGGGGGATTGGTCCCGCCCTGGCCCGGCGTATCGTGGAGTACCGCCGGCAGCATGGCCCCTTTCGCAGCGTGGAGGAACTTGTCCAGGTGCGCGGCATTGGGGCCGCGAAGGTCAAGGGGCTGCGCGGACAGGCGACTGTTGGCCCGTAGCCCGTCGTGACGCTCCTTGCCCGTGCCCCGATGCTTGCGGTCCTGGGGGCGCTTGTTGTGTGTCTGGCCTTTTTTGACAGGACGGGGCTTCCAGAGGTCCTGTTCTTCTCGCCCCTGTTTGTCCTCGGCTTTGCTTTTCTCACCTATAAGCAGGAAGTCAGGGGACAATGGCCTGTCCTCACGGTCACGTTGGTCATCGCCCTGTCCTTGGCGTTGAGGATATTCTGCGTTTTGCGTCAGCCGGCAGAGGGCCCCCGCTCCATTCAGGTGGAGGGGACGGTGTCGCTGGTAAGGCCCTGGGGCCGCCGTCATTATGCCGCTGTCCTGAACACGCCGGAGGGCGGCTTCCTGATGCGGCTCCATTTCGCCACGCTCGTGGAAGGGATGCGCCTGAGGGTTGAGGGGATCACGCGGCCCCTGCGTCCCGCGGATTGGGCTGGCGGTTTTGACGAGGAGCGCTACTGGCGGGCCCGCGGCGTTGTCTCGTGGCTTTCCCCCTCGAACATTGAGCCCCTCCCCTCAGCGTGGAGCCTTCCGCGGCTCCGCCACGCCGTCTCGCGGGCGTTGGTCATCTACATGCCGCCGCTGACGGGGGCCTATCTTCGCGCAGCCTGGACCGGGCAAAGGGATGAGGAGCTCTATAAATCCCATCGTGCCTGGGGGACCAGCCACCTTCTGGCCGTGTCGGGCTTTCATGTGAGCATCTTCCTTCTCCTGATTTCTTTTCTCCTTGGGCGAAGACGTGTTCTGCCGCTCTCCGCTTTGTTGTGGGGCTATGTCCTCCTGACCGGCGCGGCCCCGAGCGCCCTGCGCGCAGGCTTGATGATTCAGGCCGCGCTCCTGGGGCAGCTCCTTGGCCGTCCCTCCAGTCCCGTCAACAGCGTGTGCCTCGCCGCGGCCCTGCTCCTGTTCCACTCGCCCTTCCTCTTTTGGGACATGGGGTGGAGGCTCTCGGTTCTGGCTGCCCTGACCCTCACAGCGGTGTACAGCACAGGAGGGAGGAGGCTACGGACCTGGCTCCTGGTCAGTCCGGCGATCAGCCTCGTCACATTTCCTCAGGTTGCCTATGCCTTTGGAGGTTTCCCCGTGGTGGGGCTCCTGCTCAATCTCGTCGCCCCCTTCATCTTCTCCGCTGCGCTCACCGTGGCCTCTATCGCGGCGCTTCTTCGCCTTGTCGGTTTCCCCTTCATGCCGCTGCTCCTGTCCTGTGCGGAGGGCGGGTTCAAACTGTGCGGCTGGGGAGCGGAACGGCTGCGCCTCCTCATGCCCTGGACAATTCCATGGCTCCCCCTCGCCGCCTGGATGGGAGCGGGAGTCCTGTTCTTCCTGCTCTGCCGTTTCCTTCAGCTCCCCGCCGGGCGTACGGCCGCATTGACAGTCGCCGGTGCGGCCGCCTCCTTCCTGCTCTTCCTTTGAACTTGAGGGATGAGGCGATGGGGCGGTTCTGAGCGCGCTATAATATCCCCGTCCCCACAGCGCGGGGATAATCTGAGCCTGGAGGTCTTACCATGCTGCTGGTCACGGATGTCGGCAACACCACGACGGTTGTAGGGATTTTTGAGGGGGAGACGCTGAGGGGGCACTGGCGTCTCTCCTCGACGCTGCGCACATCCGACGAGCTGGGGATTTATCTGCTCACCTTGCTGGGCACGAAGGGCATCTCCCCGAAGGAGATTGAGGGGGCCGCCTTTGCCAGCGTTGTGCCTATGCTGGACTTCTCGCTTCGCGAGGCGCTCAGAAATTTCTTTGATGTCGAGCCGCTTCAGGTTGACGCCTCTACGGACACGGGCATGGAGATACGCTATGGCACGCCTCACGAGCTTGGCGCGGACCGATTGGTCACGGCTGTGGCAGGGCGGGCAAAATATGGCGCGCCCCTCATTGTGGCGGACTACGGCACGGCCATTACGTTTGACGCGGTGTCCCCGGATGGCGCGTACCTGGGCGGGGCTATCGCGCCGGGGCTGAGCTCCGGCGTCTCCGCGCTGTTCTCGCGGGCGGCCAAGCTGCCCCAGGTGGGGCTCTCCCTGCCCAAATCCGTCATCGGGCGCAACACGAATGAGTCTATCCAGTCCGGGATCGTCCTGGGCAACGCGGGGCTGACGGATCACATTGTGGGATTGCTCCGCGCGGAGCTGGGTATGAACGCGAAGGTCGTCGCGACCGGAGGACATGCCGGGCTGATGGCCAGGGTCTCGCGCACGATTGATTGCACGGATCCCTGGCTGATGCTTGATGGCCTGCGGCTGATTTACCAGCGTGTCAGGCACTGACTCCGCGCCGGGCCCCATCCTTATTGGCGGCCTGACCCTTTCCAATCCGCTCTGTCTTGCCCCGCTGGCCGGGGTGACGGCCGCGCCGCTGCGGGCGTTCTTCTCTCACCTCGGCGCGGGGTTGACGCACACGGAGATGGTGAGCTGCGCTGGCCTGGTGCGGGGGAATGCAAGGACCGCGGATATGCTGCGGGTCCTGCCCTGTGAGGCCCCCCTTATCCTTCAGCTCTTCGCACCGGATGCCGGAATGACGGCGAGGGGGGCGGAGGCTGCGTTGGAGCTTAACCGCCGGAGGGGAGAACGTCCCTTCGCCGGGCTGGGGATCAACATGGCGTGCCCCATGCCCAAGGTGACCAGGCGGGGGGCAGGGGCAGCGCTCCTGAAGGCTCCGGCGGAGGCGTTCTTAATAGTCCGGGCCCTGAAAAAATTTGCCCTGCCCGTGTGGGTCAAGATGCGGCGTCTTGACAGGCTGGACGAGACCCTGCAATTTATCGAGGGACTGTTAAGCGCGGGGGCGGACAACGTGTGCCTGCATGGACGGACGGCGGCGCAGCGTTATGAGGGGCTCGCGGACAGGAGCTTTGCTGAGGCCGCTTCCGCCCGTTTTCCGGGCTTCATCAGCGCCAGCGGGGATGTTCGTGCGGTGGGGGATGTGGAGGCGTATCTTGCGATGGGCTGTGCCCCGGTCATGCTGGCGCGCGGGGCGCTCGCTAACCCCTGGTTCCTGCCGGAGGCCCTGCACAAGCTGGGCTTTGAGGTCCCCGCCGGCAGGCTCAATCCTGGGCTCAAAGAGCGTTTCGAGGCCCTTTGCCGTCTGGGGGACGGCGCGAAAGCGGTGGTGGGGGAGCGCCAGGCTGTCGTGCTGCTCAAGCGCCTCATGGGGGGGATCCTGCGGGGGATGGAGGGCGCCTCGGAGCTTCGGCGGCGCGCGGGGTGCGCTGTTGCCCTGGATGAACTGCTGGGCGTTTTTTCCCTTGCCTATGGGACCAACAGGGACGCGCCACCAACAGCGGGGTAAGGAAGTGGCCGGCCTCCCTGAGGAGGACCGGCCGCTTTTTGGGTTACCACAACTCCCAGCGCGTCTGATCCGTGTGAAGCAGGTGATGGGACCGTTCACCTAAGGGCTTGCCCAGGTAGTCCCTGTAGCACGCCACGATGGACGGGTTCTCGTGAGAGAAGCGAAGGGCCGACTTCTTGTCGATATCCAGCAGAATCATCCCGCGCTCCTCGCCCATCTCACGGCCCTCCTGGATGGGCTGCCCGCCGCCCCCTGCGCACCCCGTCGGGCAGGCCATCATCTCAACGAAGTCGTACTGCACTTCCTTGTTGCGGATAGCCTCGCAGAGCTGGCGGATGTTCCCAAGGCCGTGGGCCACCGCGATGTTCAGCGTCTTGCCCGCGATGTTGAACTTGGATTCCTTCCACTTGCCCCTGTAGCTGCGCACGTCGTTGAAGGCGTCCGGGTCGGGGTTCGTCCCAGTGACGAGGTAGTACGCGCTGCGGAGGGCCGCCTCCATGACGCCGCCCGTGGTGCCGAAGATGTGGCCCGCGCCGGTGGCGGCGCCCAGGGGTTGGTCAAACTCCTCCTCCTCAAGGGATTTGAGGTCGATGTGCTCCGAGCGGATGAGCCGGTCCAGCTCCCGCACGGTCAGCACCACGTCCACATCCTGCGTGCCGCTGCTGTTCATGACGGACACGCCGCACTCATACTTCTTTGCCGTGCAGGGCATGAACGAGACCAGGTACAGCCGGCTGGGGTCCACGTTCAAAATCCCGGCGTACCAGGATTTCAATATTGCGCCGAACATCTGCTGCGGGGACTTGGCCGAAGAGAGGTTGGGCACCAGGTCCGGATACTCCATCTTGACGAAGCGCACCCATCCCGGGCAGCAGGAGGTGAACATCGGGAATTTTTCCCTATCTGCGTCCCGCTGCGACGCCTGTGCCGCGTTCTTCAGCTTCTCGACGAACTCACTGCCCTCCTCCATGATGGTGAGGTCGGCGGAGAAGTCCGTGTCGAACACGTAATCAAAGCCGATCTGGCGCAGCGCCGCCACCAATTTCTTGGCCGTCGCCTCCTCATGGGAGAGGCCCAGCAGCTCGCCCCAGGACGTGCGGACCGCGGGAGCGATGGACGCAACCACAATTTTATCCCTGTCCGCCAGGGCGCTCATGGCCTTGGCCGTGTCGTCGCGCTCGCGAAGCGCGCCCACGGGGCAGTGCGTGATGCACTGGCCGCAGACGGTGCACTTTGCCTCCGTGATGAGCTTGTTCCCGGCACAGTCCACCGTCGTGCGGGACCCCGTCTTGGAGATGTCCCAGACGTTCATGTTCTGCACCTTGTCGCATATCTGGATGCAGCGCATACACTTGATGCACTTCTGCGCGTCGCGGATGAGCGGGAAATTCATCTCCCACTTGAGGGGCGGCAGGTCCTCGTGATAGGGGAAGTCCAGGACGCCCAGGTCGTTGGCGATGGTTTGGAGCTCGCAGTTGCCGCTCCGCACGCACTCGGCGCAGCGGGCGTTGTGCTGCGACAGGAGCAGCTCGATGTTGATGCGGCGGGCCTGGCGGACCTTGGGGGTGTTGGTGTGGATGGCCATGTCCTCCTCCACCACGTTGTTGCACGCGGGCACCAGCTTTTCCAGGCCCTTGATCTCCACCACGCAGACGCGGCACGCGCCGATCTCATTCACACCTTTGAGATAACACAGATGGGGGATATCGATATGCACCTGCTTGGCCGCGTCCAGAATCGTGGTTCCCTCCGGGACTTGAAGCGCCCTGCCATTGATTGTGATGTTTACCATTTCAGCTCACGGCCTCCTTTGAACACGCCAAGCCCGTAATGGTCGCAACGCAGGCAGCGATGCGATTCCTGCATGGCCTCCTCGTGGCTCATGCCGCACTCGCACTTTTTAAAGTCCCTGACGCGCTCCTCCACGGGACGCTCCTTCATGTTCACGCGGCCGCAGGGTGTCCCGTCGTGGGGCACGGGCTCCGGGATGTCCACCGGCGTCATGATGGGGTGATGG
The DNA here is from genome assembly GCA_017476945.1 of Fretibacterium sp. Lineage (GTDB taxonomy): Bacteria > Synergistota > Synergistia > Synergistales > Aminobacteriaceae > JAFUYV01. The sequence goes on along the minus strand of JAFUYV010000027.1, from coordinate 1,197 downwards.
AACCCCAGGTACTCGTCGATGTTGGCCGCAGCCACCTTTCCGGCGGCGATGGCACGGATGACCGTCGCGGGGCCGGACACGCAGTCCCCGCCAGCGAAGATGCCCGGCATCCCGGCGACTTCCTGACTGTCCATGGACTCGATGGTCCCGGATTGGACGGCCACCCCCTGCTTCTCGAAGTTGTAGGACTCGATGCCCTGACCGACGGCCACAATCACCAGATCACAGGGAAGGCGTGTGGGCTCCACGCTGGCGGGTTTGGGCGCGGGGCGTCCGCCCTTGATGAAACTGATCATCTGCTGCTGGACCCAGAGGGCCTTCACCTTTCCATCCGTGCCGGCCTCGACCCTCAGCGGCGTGGCGAGCTCCAGGATCTCGCAGCCCTCCATCTCCGTGGCCTCGACCTCCTCCGGAAGGGCTGTCATGTCCTCCTTGCGCCGGCGGTAGGCCAGGGTGACGTGAGCTCCAAGCCGCAGGGCGCTCCGGGCGCAGTCCATGGCCACGTTGCCGCCGCCCACGACCACGACCCTCTTGCCCTTCAGGTCGGGGTACTCGTCGTCGCCGATGCTTCTTAAAATCTCCACCGCAGAGACCATGCCCTCGGCGTCCTCACCGGGGATGCGGAGGGACTTGTCGATGTGGGCTCCAATGGCGATGTAAACGGCGTCGAAGTTGCTCCTGAGCTTCGCCAGCGGGTACGCCTCGCCGCCCGCGGGGGTCTCCAGGTGGACCTTGATGTCCCCGGCGGTGAGAAGGGTGTTGATTTCCGCGTCCAGGGCCTCGCGCGGCAGACGATAGGCCGGGATGCCGTAGCGCAGCATCCCGCCCAGGTGCTTGCGCTGCTCGAAAATCTCCACGCTGTGCCCCATCAGGGCCAGGTAGTAGGCCGCGGTGATCCCGCTGGGGCCGCCTCCGACGATGGCGACGCGCTTGCCGGTCCTCGGCGCGCCCTTCTCGCCCTCGCGGAACACGGGGACCTCCCCCGCGTGCTCGACAGCGTAGAGCTTCATGCCTCGGATATTGACCGAGTCGTCGATCATGTTGCGGCGGCAGCGGCGCTCGCACGGATGCTCGCAGACCATGGCGCACACCACGGGGAAGGGATTGTCCTTGCGGATGAGGCGCACGGCGTCGGCGTAGCACTCCGCGCCCACCAGGGCGATGTAGCCGGGGATGTCCACGTGGGCGGGGCAGAGG
>JAFUYV010000212.1 GCA_017476945.1 Fretibacterium sp. | reverse complement strand
GGCCTTCGGCGGGGCGCTGGGGCTCCTGTTTGGCTCCAGCCTCCTCATCGTGACGCCCGCAGCGTTCCTGGGGGCTCTGGGGGCCCTGGCCGTCGTGGGGCTCATCGCGTGGCGGAGCGGCGGTGGGACCAGCGGGGGCGCCCAGCTCGTCCTGGCGGGCGTTGTGGCCAACGCGGTGCTGTCCGCCGGGGTGACGTTCCTCAAGGCCATCGCGGACGACAAACTGGGGGCCATCGTCCTCTGGCTGATGGGGAGCTTCTCCGGGGCCGGGATGGGCGCGGCGGGCGCGGTGTGGCTGGGCGGCCTCGTGACGCTGCTTCCTGCGCTGGCCTGCGCCCCCATGCTGGACGCCATGTCCCTGGGCGAGGGGCGGGGCTCCCTCCTCGGGGTGAACGAGGGGCGCGTGAGGGTGGGCCTGCTGCTCACGACCTCGCTGGGCGTCGCCGCGGTGGTCAGCTCCTTCGGCATCATCGGGTTCGTTGGGCTCGTCATCCCCCACCTGCTGCGCCTGTGCGTCGGGTCGGCCCATCGTCCGCTGCTGCTGCTGTCGTTCCTGGCGGGCGGCGTGTTGCTGGCGGGTGCGGACGGGGCGGCTCAGGGCATGGGGGAACTGCCGGCGGGCGTCCTGACGGCGCTTATCGGTGGGCCGTTCTTCTGCTGGCTCCTGATCCGCAGGGGGCGAAGGGCATGACGGGCGTGTGTTTTCGTATGACGGGCCTGACCTCCGGCTACGGCGCTCATGCGGTGCTGCGTGGGCTCGACGTTGCGATCCCGTCCGGGGCGCTGACCACCCTGTTGGGCCCCAACGGAAGCGGCAAGAGCACGCTGCTTCGGGCGCTGGCGGGGCTTCAGCCCTATGGCGGCACACTGACGCTGGACGGGCGCGAGGTATGGGGCATTCCCCGGGGGGAGTTCGGCCGCCTCGTGGGGGTCGTGCCTCAGAACTTTCGTCCCGTCTACCCCTTCTCCGTGTGGGAGGTCATCGGCATGGGACGCCTGCCCCATCGGGGACCGCTCGCCCGGATGAATCAGGAGGACGAGGAGGCCATCGTCGGCGCAGCACGGCGCGTTGGGGTTGAAGGGCTGCTCGGCCGGAGCGTGACGACGCTCTCCGGCGGCGAGGCCCAGCGTGTGGCCCTGGCCTGCGTCCTGGCTCAGGACACGCCCGCGCTCCTTCTGGACGAGCCCACGTCGGCCCTGGACCCCAACCAGGCGGCCCGCGTCTTCGCCCTCCTTCATGAGCTGGCGCGGGAGGGGCGGACGGTCGTCGCCGTGGTCCACGACATCAACACCTCGCTCCCCTTCTCCGACGGCTACCTGGCCCTCCGGGAGGGGGCGCTGAGCTCTCAGGGGCCCATCGCGGCCCTGAACGGCGGCGTCCTTCAGGCGCTCTACGGGACGTCGTTCCAATCCTATCGTTCCGAAAGGGGAGACGTGATGTGGCGCGCGCTCGCCAAATAATCAGGTTCATCCTATCCGTTATAATTTTAACGTGTCCCGCTGCGTTCGCCGCACCCCGCGTTATCTCGCTCTACCCGGGGCATACGGACAACGTGATCGCCCTCGGCGGGGCGGACATGCTGGCGGGCGTCTCGGAGAACGACGCGACGGGCCGGTTGCCTGGACTGCCGCGCCTCTCGCTCAGAGTCGGGGCGGAGGCGTTGCTGGCCCTGCGGCCGGATGTCGTGTTGACCCGGAGCATGGCCGAGCGCATGAACCCGAACCTGTCCGAGGTGCTGAGGCGTTCCGGCGTCCGGGTGGAGTCCATCGACCCACCCTCCTGGGACGAGTTCCCCGAATACCTGAGGCGTCTGGCGGGGATACTGGGCCTAGACCCCGAGGCCGGTGTGGAGAAGCTGGCGGCCCTGCGGGGCTCGATTGCGGAGAGGGCACGGGCATCGTCGAAACGGGCCCCCCGCGTCCTCGTCGAGGCCACGGCGCGGGAGCTGCACACCTGCGCCCCAGACTCCTGGGCGGCGCGTCTCGTGGAGCTGGCTGGCGGGGTGAACGTTGCGTCCGGCGCGCGTCCCCAGCGGGAGGGAAGCGCCATCGCCCCGTGGGGGCTGGAGCGCGTCCTGAGAACCTTGGACGAGGGGTTGGACGTGTACATCATCCAGAGGGGCGCGATGAACGCGGCGACGCTGGAGGAGGTGCGGGCGCGGCCCTGGGCCGAAGCCCTTGAGGGCGTGAAGCTCGTGGAGATGCCGGAGGATGAGCTCAGCCGCCCGTCACTCCTCGGCCTGGAGCGCGGCGGGGAGAGGCTGCTCGACATCCTTTATGGAGAGGCGGAATCAGTGCTGCAGCCCCGAAATGTCCACAATAAAGTAGAGAAACCTTTATGACTGGCAGCCTTCGTAAAAACGATAACAGCTTGACCGACGAGCCTCTACAATTACCGGCTGGGTACGATGGATGTTGGGGCTGAGGCGGGAGTACTGAACAAATTTTACGATAAGGGGTGGTATTTTGAAACTCATCATCGCGGGGGTAGGGCCGGGGGACCCGGCTTTGGTTCCGCCGGCGGTCGTGAGCGCGGCAAGGGAGGCGGACCTAGTATTGGAGCCCCGCTCCCATGACGGAAAACCCAGCGTGGCGGGCGCAGCGCTGAGGGCCAATCTGTCGGGCCTGGAGCTGACGCCGCTGACCTTCCCTATGGTGCGCGACGCGGAGAGGCGGGATGCCGCCCTTCTGGAACAGCTCCTGGCGATCCGTCCGAAATGGGAGGACGCCGCGACGGCCCTTCTGCCCGTCATTGGGGACTCGGCCCTCTACGCCACGGGGGCCTACCTCCACGACGTGTGGAGGACGCTCACGCCGCTGGAGCTCGAACTCATCCCCGGGATCTCGGCTCATTCCCTCGCCGCGTCCTGCGCGGGGCGTTTCTTGGCGCTGGGGGAGGAGGTCCTCTGCGTCGTGCCGGGGACGGCCCCAAGGGAACGCGTCGAGGCGGCGCTTCGGGCTGCGGATGTTGCGGCGCTCTACAAGCCAAGCGCGTTGGGCGACGACCTGCGGGAGGTGGTGACGCGGGCGGGGCCATGGCGCGATGTGGTCCGGGTGGACCGGGCGGGCCTTTCCGATGAGCGCGTCCTCGTGGGCGACGAGGCGTTGAACCGGCCGGACGAGTACCTGTCCCTGCTGTTGCTGTGGAGGGCGGCGTGAACTCCCTCCTAAGGGGCGAGCTCTGGCTGACGTTCGATATCTTGCTGGGGCTGGCGATTGGGGACTTGATCCTCCGCCTTGGGCTGACGGACCGACTGATGCGGCGGATGATGCCCTTCCTCCGGCGGCGCGGCATCGGCCCGGTGCTGGGGACGGCGCTGACGCTCAGCCTCGGGTCGTCCAAGGCCGGGGCGGCGCTGTTGGCCTCCGCGCTGGACGAGGGGCGCATCGACCGGCACACGACCCTGTGGGGGACGCTGATGCTGCCCTTTCCCTCTTACCTGCGGCGCTGGCCGGCGACCTTTGCCCTGGCCGTGAGCATGGCGGGCGCGGCGGGCGGTGTCTTTGCCCTCTTTCTGCTCCTGCGCAGCGCGGCGCGGTTCGTCGTGGCGTTCCTGGTCCTGCGGCGCTGCGGGGGTGAGGTGGAGGGGGAAACGGATGGCCCCGTTCCCTCTCGGCGCGGGGTGGGCGGCCTCTGGAAAAAACTTCTTCGCACACTACCCCTGGCGTGGCTCTTCTTCGCGGCGGCCTATGCGCTGGTTCCCTGGGCGGATGGCCTCTTCAAGCGATGGTTTCTCGGCGGGACGTTCCTGCCCCTCGCGGGGTGGCGCGTGGCGGCGGGTTCCTTTGCCCATGTGTCGGCGGCGCGGGCCCTGGGGGGGGGACGT
>JAFUYV010000211.1 GCA_017476945.1 Fretibacterium sp. | reverse complement strand
ACAGGATCACCTCTCCTACTTTACGCCGCAAACGCTGGAGAATGTCCTGCGCCAAAACGGATTTAACGTGCTTTCGATGAAGAATATCTGGTACGGCTATATCCTCTCAGCGGAGGTGCAAAAAAGAAAAGCGATTGATCTCAGCGTTTTTTCTAGGAAAAAGGCGGAGTTGAAAAAGCAGGTGGCGGATTTCCTGAACCAGCAGCGCGATATGGGGAGGAAAATCGCCGTCTGGGGGGCTGGGCACCAGGCTCTTGCTAACCTGTCGCTGCCGGATATGCGGGATAAAGTCGAGTGCGTGATCGATTCTGCGGAGTTTAAACAGGGGAAATACACACCGGTGACACATCTGCCTATTCTCCCACCGCAGGTGCTGCGCGAGGGGAATATCCAAGTGGTTATCATTATGGCGGCAGGATATTCGCAGGAGGTGAAAGACATCATAAGACGGGAATATCCAGAGATTGAAAGCGTGTGCTTTACGGATCAAGGGATAGAGACAGAATAATCACGGGGAGAAAAATCAATGCTATTGAGCATTTGTATGCCGACATATAATAGGGGATCTCAGGCCTTGGAGCATGTTCAGGCAATCTTAGGCATTGAGAGTCAGGATTTTGAATTAGTTGTATCAAACAACGGTTCGGTGTTTGGGAAAGAGAACTACGAGCAGATAAAGAACATTCAGAACCCCAAGTTGCATTACTCTGAGTTCAAGAAAAATCAGGGATTCCTTGCCAATATCTGTCAGGTCATCAAAATGTCCAGAGGTGATTTCTGTATGTTGCTCAGCGATGAGGATAGTGTTATTGCTGAAAATCTCCCGGTTTATTTGGACATAATTCGTCACTCTCAAAAATTCACGGGAGACCTCTTTGGGAATATGTGGACCGCCATTGGAGTGATCTTCGGCAGCACGAGCGATTTTCAGTATCAAGATTCCAGCGCGGCGGCGGGGGAGGCTTCATTAAAGACGGCTTATATGTGGGGCAACTACATATCTGGCTTGTTCTTTAACCGACAGGTTATAACGGATCAGGTAGTTGATAAAATGCTTGCGAGGTATGCAGGCAACACTGCATGGATAGATTACCCGCATATGTTCTTTGTAAACATCGGCATTATTAAAGGCGGAGTTGTCATGTGCAGCCGCCCTATTGTGAGGATCGATACGCCGGAAGTGTTGAAAGAATCCACTGGAAAAACATATATTGATGGACAGGACTTCTCAGTTCCCTTGCAGTACATCGCTTGGGAAGTGCGCCTGGCTCAGATGAAGGGCTTCTGCCAGCAGATTAAGGACTTGGATGTCAGCAACGACCTCAAGTTCTGGATGTTCTGCGCGGTGTGCAACAAGACATTGTTTTTGCACCAGGTTGCGAAGTCTCTGTATCTGCAAAATGATGTCCCCTGGGAGAAAGCGCTGCTGGCATTAGTCAGAGGGATGCTTGATTACTTGGATGAAGTTGATATTACAGTGGTGTCCCGGCGGCGAAAGCTGGTGGAACGGCATATTATAGAGCTGGCCTACAAGATCAACGGGGTGACAATCCCGTATCCGCTGGACAAGGCAAAGTGACACAAGGGAAAAAAGTGTAGGCTGGGGCATTTTCTCCCGGCCTACGCCTTGAGGTGGGTAATCAGGCGCGAACTGCCGCCAGGCGGATGGCCTCGCTCAGGGGCACCGCGCCGGTGTAGTATGCCCTGCCGACGATGGCTCCGTAGAGGCGAAGCGCCGCCAGCCGCCGCACGTCATCCAGCGAGCTGACTCCCCCGGAGGCGATGACCTGAACGTCGAACTGTGCCTGAAGTTTCTGGTAGAGTGCGACGTTTGCCCCCCGCATGGCCCCGTCGCGGGAGATGTCGGTGCAGATGAGTGTGCGGACGCCGAGCTCCTGCATCCTTTGGCAGAAGGCGAACGCCTCCAGGCCGGAGCTCTCCGTCCAGCCCTTCACGGCCACGCGCCCATCACGGATGTCCACTCCGACGGCGACCTTCTCCTTATACCGCCGGATGGCCTCCCCGACAAGTCCCGGCTCCGTCACAGCCGCCGTGCCCAGGATGACGCGGTCGATCCCGGCGTCAAGATAACGGGCGATGACCTCCAGGCCGCGGATGCCGCCTCCCACCTCGCACTTCAGGCCGCTCTCCCGTTTGAGCTTCAGGATCGTCTCCAGGTTCGGCGTCCCGCCGGAGCGCGCGCCCTCCAGGTCCACGAGGTGTGCCCACGACGCCCCCTGGGCGGCAAAGTCCCGCGCCACATCCTGGGGACGCTCGCTGTAAACCGTCATCTGGGCGTAGTCGCCCTTCAGCAGGCGGACGGCCTTGCCCTCAAACAGGTCGATCGCCGGAAGGATCAGCATGACGCTGCCTGCCTATTTGGCGCAGAGGCTCCCCCTGCGTCAAAAGCCGCCAACCCCGCGGCGCGAGCGTTTAAACCTGTAAAGGCCCGCAGGATATTCAGCCCCACGGCCCCGCTCTTCTCCGGGTGAAACTGGCAGCCGTACACGTTGCCCCGCTGCACCGCCGCTGTCAACTCCGCGCCGTACTCCGCCGTCGCCGTCACGAACTCGCCGGGGCAGTGGGCGGAGTAGGAGTGGACGAAGTAGACGCAGTCCCCCTCGCCGACATGAGTGAACAGCGGGCCACCGCCGGTTATAAGGTGTAGCGCGTTCCAGCCGATGTGGGGGACCTTCAGGCCCGCGCCGTGAGCGTTTAAGGGGATGATCTCCGTGATGGGGCGGACCTCGCCGGGGATGAGCCCAAGGCCCTCGTGTTCCCCGTACTCAAAGCTGCGCTCGAACAAGAGCTGCATCCCCAGGCAGATACCCAGGATGGGCTTGCCCTGCCGGGCCTCCTCAAGGAGCGGGGCCGCCAGGCCGGAGGAGCGCAGTTTCTCCGCCGCGTCGCCGAACGCCCCCACGCCGGGCAGGACGATGCGCTCCGCCGTTCGAAGCGCCCCGGCGTCCGCTGTCACCCGCACCTCTGCGCCAATGGCCGCGAAGGAGCTCTCCAGCGAGAACAGGTTGCCCACGCCGTAATCGACAATGGCGATCATTCAGAGGACCCCTTTGGTGGACGGGATCTCGTCCGCGAAGCCCTGCTCGATGGCGACGGCCTGACGCAGGCTCCGCGCGGCGGACTTGAACGTCCCCTCGATGATGTGATGGGTATTCTCGCCCGCGAGCTGGCGGAAGTGCAGGGCGCAGGCGGCGCTCCGTGAGAAGGCCAGCCAGAACTCCTTGGCCAGCTCCGTGTCGAACGTCCCCACCTTCTGCGCGGGGATGTCCATGTCCCAGCCCAGATACGCCCGTCCCGACAGGTCCACGGCCGTGAGGATGAGCGCCTCGTCCATCGGCAGCGCCGTTGAGCCGTAGCGGAGGATGCCGCGCTTGTCGCCCAGCGCACGGGTGAACGCGTCCCCCAAGCAGATGCCCACGTCCTCGACGGTGTGATGGTCGTCCACGCGGGTGTCGCCGCGGCAGGTCAGGTCCAGGTCGAACCGCCCGTGCCGCGCGAAGAGCGTCAGCATGTGGTCCAGAAAACCGCATCCGCTGTCGGACGTCACCGCCCCGCGTCCATCCAGCTCCAGCACCAGCGCGATATCCGTTTCGGCCGTCCTGCGGGCCACCTCAGCATGTCTCATGGCTTTCCTCCAAAATATTTTTCAACGCCGCCAACAGCGCCTCCATCTGCTCCCGCGTGCCGATGGTGATGCGGGCGTAGGGGAGCAGCGCCTCTGGAGCGCCGTAGCTCCGGACGAGTATCCTCTTCTCCTTCAGCCTGCGGGCAAGCTCCTGGCCGCTGAGCTTTGGATGCCTGGCCAGCAGGAAGTTCGTGACGGAGGGGACCACCTTAAACCCCAGGTCTTTTAGCGCTTTCTCCGTAAACGCTCGGTTCTCCATGATGGCGCGGCAGTTGGCCCGCGTGTACGCCTCGTCCTCCAGCGCCCCCAGGCCGGCGGCCAGCGTCGCCGCGCTGAGGTTGTAGGGCGCGATGGAGTTCTTGATGGTTTTCAGGTCGCGTATCAGGGGCTCGCTGCCCAGGCAGAACCCCAGCCGCGCCCCGGCCAGCGAGCGGGACTTGGAGAACGTCTGCACGACCAGCAGGTTGTCGTACGTGTGGATGAGCGGGGCGCAGCTTTCGGTGCCGAAGTCCACGTAGGCCTCGTCGATGACGATGATGTCGTCCGGGTTGCCCTGGACGACGCGCTCGGCCTCAGCGCGGGAAAGGGCCAGCCCTGTCGGGGAGTTCGGGTTGGCGAGGAAGAGCGTTCGGCCAGACGGCCAGCTTACGCGCTCCCGAAGGGAGAGGTCCGCGTTAAGGGGGACCGTCTCAAAGGGGACGCCGTTGAGCCCGGCCAGCACCTCGTAGAAGCTGTACGTGATGTCGGGGAAGGCCGCCGGGCGGGACGCGTCGCAGAAGGCCATGAAGATGAAGGACAGCGCCTCGTCGGAGCCGCAGGTCAGCAGCACCTCGTCCGGCCGCACGCCGCAGAGCTCCGCGACCTTCGCCGTCAGCTCGCTGCCGTCGGGGTCGGGGTAGAAGTTCAGCGTTGCGGAGGCCTCCGCCATGCGCGCCAGAGCCCTGGGGGAGGGGGGAAAGGGGGACTCGTTCGTATTGAGCTTCACAAACGCGCCGGGCTCATGCTCCCCCGCCGTGTCGTAGGGCACAAGGCCCCGGTACTTCTCACTGAGGAAACGGGTCATATTTGGGCTCCTTTGCCTAATTTTTGTAGACGTCGCCGCGGACGTCAATATACTTTATGTAAATAATGCGATCCGCCGCATTGATCGAAAAAATGATCCGCCATCCCCCGACGCGCAGCCGCCACTCCTCCCGCCCCTTTAAGGGCTTGATATCTCCTGTCGGTCCATCATGCAGCCGATTGATCGCCAGCAGTATTCGCCGCCGTTCGGGCTGCGGTATCTTTGCAAGCCGCTTCCCGGCGATGGGGGCGATGATGAGTTCCCAGCCCATCACCATAGCTCCTTCATTACAGCCGCGAATTGCAGGCCCTTTCCCTCAGACAACTCCTGCTCTGCAACGCGAAGTCCCTCAAGCTCGTCTTCCGTTAGAGGCGGCTCGCCGTCATCAGAGCTCTCGCCAAAGTATTGCAGGACATAATCCAGCGTCGCCTGAACCTTGTCGTCCGGCAAAAACTCAATCAAGCGTGAAAGTTCCTCCCGCTGCGCTGTCATCACCGGCATCTTCTAGACCTCCTCCGTTTCCGCAAGCCGGGCCAGAGCGCTT
>JAFUYV010000210.1 GCA_017476945.1 Fretibacterium sp. | reverse complement strand
TGGAGGCCTCCTATATCATCCATCTGCTGGAGGCGGATTCCAACAGCCTGGGCCGGACGCTGATCAAGTCCCCCAAGCTGTATTTTATTGACTCTGGCCTCCTTTGCCATCTGCTGCGCCTCGAGGGAAAGGAGGACCTGTTGCTCTCTCCGCATAAGGGCGCCGCCGTGGAGACCTTTGCTGTTTCCGAACTGCTGAAGGGGCGCATGAATGTCGGCAAAAGGCCCAATCTAACCTATTTTCGGGATAAAAACGGCTTTGAGGTCGATACGATTGCCGATTGGAAGCACACGTTCGCGATAGAGATCAAGAGCAACAGCGGACCGGAAGCAGCCTTGTCGGGGAACATCCGCAAATATCTTGCCCTCAGGAAAGAGGCCAATGCCGTGGGCGCGGTGTTCTACCTTGGAGACGTGAGCATGAGCCTGAACGGCATTGAATATGTGAGCTGGCGGGATTGGGGCGATTTTGCAGCAAAAAACCCGCCGTCCTGAGGGCGGCGGGGGATTTAAGGGCTTGTGACCCTACCTTGTCTCGGTGTAAAGCGCGTTCCACTTGTCAAGGAGCTCGGCCTTGTGCTCGGTGAGCCACTTCGTGTCGCGCGTCACCCACTTGATCGTGTCGTCCGGCGGCAGGTACTTGATCGTGTAATGCGCCTTGGGGTTGGTGAAGCGCAGGGTCTGGAGCCGAGTGGCCAGGGCCTGCTGTCCCTCCGGGCTCATCAGGAAGTTGATCATGGCCTTCGCCGCCTCGGGGTGCGGGCAGTTTTTGATCATCGCGCAGCCCAGCGTGGAGCCCGACGCGCCGTTCTCCGGGTACTGGAGGCGGATGCGGTCGGAGCCGGACTTCAACAGCGTGTCCGCGCCGTCCTCATAGGTCAGGCCCACGGCGTACTCGCCGGAGTCCACGGACTTGAAGCACACGGACGAGGAGGTGGAGATGACCATGCCGTTCTTCAGCATCCCGCGCAGGATGTCCCACGCCGCGGGGCTGTCGTAGCCGTACACCGCGAAGACGTTGCACAGGTTGTTCCACGCCGCGGAGGAGGAGTTCGGGTCGGACAGGACGATCTTGCCCTTCAGCTCAGGGCGCAGCAGATCCTCGTAGGTCTTGATCGGGAAGCCCAGCTCCTTCTCCATCGCCACGTTCACGCAGAACACGATGGTGCTCAGGTGGTCCTGGTTATAGCGGCCGTTGTGGGACTTGTAGTCGTCCGGCAGGTCCACCTCGTAGGGCGTGGTGTAAAGCTCATAGATGTCGTCGTTGGCGCTGCCGTCCGAGGGGGACAGCCCGCCCCAATGCACGTCGCCCTGGGGGTTGCCGGCCTCGGCGCGGGTACGGGCCTGAAGCTCGCCCGCGGAGCCGTTGACAACCTCAACCTCGACGTCCGGGTAGAGCTCGTTGAAGGCCTCGATCAGGTTGTTGATGTCGTTGTCCGTCATGGACGAGTACAACACCAGCGGCCCGGAGACCTCGGCCATCGCGGCTGTGCAGGACAGCGCGAACAGCACGGCCAGGAACAAAGAAACGCACTTCTTCATAACAAAAACCTCCTTAAGAAGATATCCTTTCAGGCGCGGAACGCCTGATAAAGCCTCTATAGTTTGATGTCGTCCTCGGACTTGCTGATGGCAAGGTAGAGGATGAGCGAAACCGTCGTCAGCGCCGTCAAAATCGTGGCAAAAGCGCAGGCCAGTCCGTCGTTGCCACGGGAGATGGCGGCATAGGTGGACATGGTGAGCGTGATTGTCCGATTGTTATACAGGATAATCGCGCTGGAGAGCTCCGTCACGATGGCAACCCAGCTCAGCACCGCCCCGGACAGGATGCCGTTGGCCATCATGGGGGTCGTCACGGTGAGGAAGGTTTTGAGCTTGCCCGCCCCCAGCGAGATTGACGCCTCCTCCGTGCTGATGGGGATGCCCTGGAGCGTCGCCGTGGCCGAGCGTATCGTGTAGGGCATACGCCGGATGACCAGCGCGAGGACCATGATGGTCATGGTGCCGGTCAGGGCGAGGGGCTGGCTTCCGAAGGCGATCACCAGCGCGATGCCGATGATGGAGCCCGGCATGATGTAGGGCAGCATGGACAGCGTGTCGATGAGATTGTTCAGCGGCCGCGGCCGGCGCACCACCAGATAGGCGATCAGGATGGCGAACAGGATGATGAGCGCCAAAGACACAACGCCGAAGATGAGCGTGTTGTTAATGGAGCGCACCAGGAGCCGCCGCATCGCGTATTGATAGTTCACCAGCGAGTAGCCGGGCTTGAACACCGCGCCGTCGCAGTTGCGGAACGAGAGGTACACGATGTAGAGCTGGGGCAGGAACGCCAGCGCCGTGAGCCCGTAGCAGAACAGGTACATCAGCGCGCCGCCGATGCCCTTCATCTTCCGCTTCTGGACGGGGTGCAGGGCGCTGATGGAGAAGTTATACTTCATGGTGGCCCACTTCTGGACGAAGAACACCGCCGCCGTCACCACGATGGCGATCACGGAGATCGCCGCGGCGAAGTTGTGGTTCGTGCCCACCTCGCCGAGGTACTGATTGTATATCTCAACGGGGAACGTACGGTAACCCTCACCGATGAGCAGCGGCGTCCCGAAGTCCGCAAAGGCCCGCATGAACACCAAAAGCGACGCGGCCAATATCGTGGGCATGGAGAGCTGCATGATGACGGAGAAGAAGCGGTTGACCCCCGTGCAGCCCATGTTCTCGGAGGCCTCCAGCAGCGTGTTGTCGATGGACTTGAACGCGCCGTTCATGTAGACGAAGACGAGGGGAAAGAACTTGAGGGCCTGCACCATCAGGATGCCGCCAAAGCCGTAGATGCTGGGCAGGCGGATGCCGAACACGTCCCTGAAGAAGACGGTGATGACGCCGTTGCGGCCCAGGAGCATGATCCAGCTGTACGCGCCGATGAAGGGCGCGGACATGCAGCAGAGGATGGAGACGACGAACAGGAACTTCCCGCCCCGGAGCTGGTAGAAGGAGTAGAAGTAAGCAAAGGGGATGCCCAGCAGCAGCGTAACAGCCGTCACGGCGATCGTAACCTCAAAGCTGTTGATGATGGTCGAGGAGTAGTAAGGCGTGGAGAAGAACTTGTTGAACTGCTCCAGGGTGAAGCTCCCGTCCGCGGCGAACACGGACTGCCTCAGGATGCCGTACATGGGGTAGACCAGGAACAGCACGAACAGGGCCAGGAAGCCCCAGGTGATGATGTCCCACACCTCGAATTTTCGTTTGGTCTCGGTCATGGCGGTCATGGGTCCGGCACCCCCCTTATGATAAGGAGGCGAGGCCGGCTGCCGACAAACGGACGCCTCCCTGCGCCGTCGCCGGCACGTCCTGCGCGTCGTTTTTCACCCCGGCCAGGAGGTTTCGGCTGCCATCCTCGCAGAAGAGGTTGGCCTTGTCCGTGTTTAGGCGCAGGCGGACCTCCGTGCCCGGTTCGATGATGGAGTCGATGGTGGACTCCTGGATGACCTCCACCTTCTCGCCGCTTATGAGGTGGATAAAGTAGTGGGTGTTCAGGCCCAGGAACACGCAGTCGTCCACGACGGCCTTCAGTCCTTCATCCCCGTTTTCGAGCAGCAGCTCCTCGGGCCGGACGCAGACCTTGACCTTCTGCCCCTTCAGCTCCTCCGGCAGGACGTTGTTAAAGACCGCCTGATAGCCCGTGGGCAGTTCGACGACTGCCCGGCCGGCCTCCACGCGCAGCGTCCCCTCCATCATGTTGCTCCGGCCGATGAAGGTGGCGACGAACACGTTGGCGGGGCGCTGGTAGATGTTCTTCGGCGTGCCGACGTGCTGGATGACCCCGGCGTTCATGACGGCGATGCGGTCGGAGACCGCCATGGCCTCCTCCTGATCATGGGTGACGTAGACGGTGGTGATGCCCACGTGGTTCTGGATTTCCTTGATGGCCGTGCGCATCTCCACGCGCAGCTTCGCGTCCAGGTTGGAGAGCGGCTCGTCCATCAGTAGGACCTGGGGCTCGATGCAGAGGGCGCGGGCCAGGGCCACGCGCTGCTGCTGGCCGCCGGAGAGCTGCGCCGGCATGCGATCCGCAAGCTGGTCGATCTGCATCAGCTTCAGGAAGCGGTCCGCCTGATCGTGTATCTTCGACCGCTCAAAATTCCGGTTCTTCAGGCCGAACTCCACGTTTTTGCGCACGTTCATGTGAGGGAAGATCGCGTAGTTCTGGAACACCATGCCGATGTTGCGCTTGGCCGGGTCGAGGTCGTTGATGCGGGTGTCGTTAAAGAAGAAATCGCCGCCCTCGATTGTGTTGAAGCCCGCGATCATGCGCAGTAGGGTCGTTTTGCCGCAGCCGGATGGCCCCAGGAGCGTGAAGAACTCGCCGCCATTGATGTGGAGCGACAGCCCGGAGATAACGGTGTTGCCGCCATATTTCTTGACGGCATCATGGATGTTGATGACTACTTCAGGCCGATCGCGCCGCGAGGCTGAATTGCTCATACCTATCTCCCCCTCGGTTTTTTGTTGCAATGACATTGCGCTTCGCGGCTATTATACCATTAATAAATTCAAATAATAAATTCAAACGGCCCCGCGGCGTTCGCCGCGGGGCTCGTTACTGCCGTGGGTGAGAGGCCTCCGGCCGACGCCGGAAAACTCTGCGGCTTTTCAGGCGGGGCTAACGGCTCCTGCGACGCGCCGCCGCGCCGAGGAGGGCCGCGAGGGTCAGCATCCCAAGCCCGGCGTTGCAGCCGCCCCCGCCGCCGCTGTTTGTGCCGGTACCGGTGTCCTTCTTGTCGCTTCCGCTGTCGCCGGCGACGGCAAGGGAAGTGGTCGGGGAACTTCCAATCCTTGTTGTGTCAGGGGTTTCCTTGACCTTAAGCCGGCCGCCCAGGGCGCTCTCCTTAAGGCTGTCAAGCGTCTTAACCGCGCTGCCGGACAACGTGTACGCCGAGGCCTTTGACGTGTCTGACATCGCCTGCGCCGCTGTCCTTACCTTCTCAGGCATGGCGGACTTATCAGCGACGGATGGAGTGGTGCCGCTCTCTTCGGAGGGTTCGTCACCGCTATCGTCTCCTGACGTCTCCTCGCCTTCGTCCCCCGTGGGGTCTCCTCCTTCAACGCTGTCATCCCCGGGAGCCTCGTATGTGAAGTCGAACTCAGGTGTCCCACTCGCGTCAACGCCCTTTACGCGGCTGGAGGACTGCATCACGACGAGCGTCTGTCCATTCTCATCCCACACGGGGTCAAGCCAGGTCCATGTCCCGGCGCCGTCGGTCAGGTCGTACAGGGGGAAGTCCTCAACTTTAGTGGTATTCGTGCCGTCCCAGTGGTAGAGCGTCGCGTTGCCTTTGCCCGTTGTCGCTGATGTGAGCGTAAACGCGGACGTGTCGGTGGCGAAGAAATACAGTCCGTTCTTGCCGTCGGGGGTCAGCCAGTTAAAATAGTAGAAGGAGCCGATCCGCTGGTTGTTGATATCCTTGGCCTCGACGATTTTCCGCAGCGTCCCGTCATTCTCATTAAACAGGAACAGGGAACTGTCGAGTTTTTCGTACTCCTCCACATTCGACTCGTACTCATGCCCCTCAAAGACCACGGCAACCCTTCCGTCGGCGACGGAGGCTACATCCCTCAGGGTGATGTGATACTGTTTCCCCTCGCCGGCAGTTACCGGCGGGACGATTGTGTCCTTGGACTCCAACGAATTCAGGTCCCGATAAACCAGGATGTTCCCCCCAATGCCCGTGGTCCCCTCTTCATCGGGGTATTCCTCCTCAACGTAAAGGTACTTGCTGGTGGCCAGCAGAGGATAATAGGGAGAATTGTTGTTCGCCTCCAAAGGCAGGGTTTGAACCGTTTCCCAGGTTATGGGATTCATTTTGACGAGGCTGATATCCTGACCATAAATGTGAGTGGTGTCTGAAAGCGTGTACATTCCGCTGTCCGCGACGAGCAGGTTGCTGACGTAGTTCGGATTCAGAACCCGTTCTTTGGCATCAACCCTTGTCAGGGTCAAGGCATTGTAAAGGAAAAATGTATAAGCTTCAGGGCGTGCCTTGTCTTCTTCCTGAGTGAGAATGTAGTCCGTGCCGCCGGAGGTGAAGGGGTAAACCGCCAAAGCGCCGGACAGAGGGGAAGAGGCTGATGATCCCGAACTCGCGATATCCGCCGAGAGGCTTCCGTCCTCCTCATATGAGATGCGCCCCGTGGCCTCTTTGCCGTCCGAGTCCTCAACGACGTAGAGCACATCCGCCCCGGCCGCGCCGCACAGAAGAAGGGACAGCGCCAGCGCCGCTATAAACCTATGAATCGCCGCGCCATTACAGCGCTCCCCGTGACCCGTGACCCGTGACCCGTGACCCGTGTACACGTTTCTCTCATCTTTGACCATACCCTTTCCACAAAAATTTTGTCGAGCTTCAGCTATTTTTCTGATTCTGCTTTAGTAGAAATCGCTGAGGCCAGGCGGCTATCATTTTAATGCGCGCTTTTTAGTTTGTCTATAGATTGTGCCTATAACTCTTTGCGTGAGCTTTCGATACTAGCGAATGCCAACTGGAAGGGGACCGGACATGAGGCGGGAAACGTCGGAGAAGGGGTGTTCTAATGCCAGGATGCTCAAAACACCACCTGAACCAGGAACATATAGCAGGCCGTACCGCCCACGATGCTGAGGAGGGCGCTGCGCCGCCACAGGTGGAGAAGCACCACCAGCGCACACGAGACGGCTTCCGGCACGCCATGCGCGCCCTCCAGGGGCGAGACGTTCCGCAGGCAGTAGACGACCAGCATCCCCATCGTTGCGTAGGGCAGCACTCGCCCCAGGTAGAGGATATAGCCGGGCGTCCGGCGCCCGAAGGCCAGGAACGGCAGCGCGCGGAGCAGCAGAGTGACCGCCCCGCAGACCAGGATCATCAGGAACACGTGCAGGTCAGTCATGGGCCGCCCTCCCGTCTTTATCATCCTTATCCAGAACGGGCCGCAGAAGCGTCAGCCCTCCCGTGATGGCAAGCATGGCGGGGATCAGGAAATCCTCCCGCCCAAAGATCAGAAGGCAGACGGCAGCCGCGGCGAAGCCCGTCAGCGCGGGCAGACGGCTCTTCGCGCCCAGCCACTGATCCACGCAGATGGATACGAACAGCGCCGTCAACGCAAAGTCGATGCCCTCCGTATCAAAGGGGATGACAGGCCCCAGCAGCCCCCCAATCACCGAACCCCCGACCCAATAGGCTTGATCGAACAGCGACACCAGGAAGCAATACCGGTGATATCTCCGGGGAGACGGGGCCTCCGCGCTGCACACCAGGGAGTACGTCTCGTCCGTCAGAGCGTAGACCATATAGGGCTTCTTCATGCCGGCGCCCTTATAGCGATCCACCATCGAGATGCCGTAGAACAGGTGCCGGGCGCTGACCATCAGCCCCGTCAGTGCCGCCGCCATGAGGGAGGCGCCGCCAGAGATCATGTCGATGACAACATATTGCAGCGCCCCGGAGTAGATAATCACCCCCATCGCGAAAGCCCACCCCGCGCCGTAGCCCTTCGCGCTCAGGAGGATGCCAAAACCTATCCCCAACACGACGTAGCCGGCCATGACCGGCAGCGTGTCCGCGAAGGCACGGTGAACGTCCTTCATGATTTCCCCTCTCACCCCATCAACCCCTCTCGGCTCAGTGCCCCTATTATAAGCCCATACCGGCGGGGCGGGCGGATGCGCTATAATGGCCCCGGACGTACAGAAAACCCAGGAGGAATGTTCATGGTGACAACAGGTATCCTCGACGCGGTGCTCTTCGATATGGACGGGCTGATGTTCGACACTGAGACGCTGAACCTCAGCGGGTGGATCGAGGCGGGCAAAAAGCACGGCTGCAACATAACGGAGGAGGACATCCGGCCTCAGATCGGAGTGGCTGTGCCCACGGCGCGCCGCCTGATGACGGAACAGTTCGGCCCGGACTTCGACTTTGACGCCGTGCGAAACGACCGGATCGCCTGGTCTCACGCGTGGATCGAGAAGAATGGGATGCCGGAGAAGCCCGGCCTTCGTGAGCTGCTGGCCTGGCTGGAGCGGGAGGGGATACGCACGGCGATCTCCACGTCCAGCGGTCATGAGACGGTGGACTTCTACCTTGCCCACGCTCCTGGCCTGGCGCGGTATTTCGACGCCGTCGTGACGTGGGAGCCCGGAATGCAGGGCAAGCCCGCCCCCGACCTCTTCCTGGCAGCGGCAAGGAGACTGGACGCGAGGCCGGAGGGCTGTGTTGTGCTTGAGGACTCCTACAACGGCATCCGGGCCGCGCACGCCGCGGGCATGATCCCGATCATGGTGCCCGACCGGCTCCCCCCGACGCCGGAAATGCTCAGCCTTGTCTACCAAAAGGCGGACGGCCTGGACGCCGTCGTCCCCATCCTGGAAAGGCTGCGGGGTCAGGGCAGAACCCGCTGAACGGCGTCCTGCTGCATCTCGCGGACCAGGTTGATGCGAAAGACATCGGGGAACTCATCCAGGTTACAGCAGCTCAGGTCATGCCGCGCGGTGAGGTTGTCGTCCGGCGCGAGGGACTCCACGCTCACCAGCATGGCGGTGGTTCGCCCCAGCCCCAGAAGCTTTGAGACGCGGGAGTACTTCGGCAGGTAGGCCATGTACTCCCCGGTCTTGGCCTCAATCCAAAAGACCTTTTCCCCCACGCAGAGCAGGAAGTCCAGCTCGAAGTTCTCTCCGCCCGGCAGGATGATGTTGGGGTTCTTCAGGAAGGCGTAGGGCAGGGACAGCGTCGCCGGGTGCGTCGTGAGGATGGAGATCACCTTGTCGCGGATGTAGTGTTCCAGCCATCCCCCGCTCAGGAAGTTGATGGCGTCCGGGGTGCGGTTGACCTTCGCAATGATGCTGTACTGCTGCGACCTCCGGTAGGCGAAGTCTGAGAGGAAGCCCACCGGCCTCAGCATCCGGCAGAAGTCCAACGTGTGCGTGATGGTGCGGCTGGTCTTCTGAGCAAGGGAGTACCGGAACTCCTCCCCCTCGTTCAACGTCGCCTTCAGCGCGTCGTAGAAGGGCTGGATGTAGGAAAAGTACTTGCCCATGTACGCGGCGATCTGCGGGATGGCGCGGGATAGTTTTGCCTCGTCGGGGACGGAGACGACCTCAATGCCGTGAGTTTTCAGATAACGGTAGAGGAAGTCAAGCCGCCTCTGCGAGAACTGCCCCCCAGCCTCGGGCGCGTCTTTCCCCGGCGCAAGGAGATCCCCCGACGCCCCGCTGGGGAAGATATCCATTGCGCTGTGACGGAGCAGGTTTGGCGTGAGGAGTTCAATGTGGCGTCCCGCCCGCGAGCTTGAGATTGTCCGCACCAGCCCGGCGTCCTCAAGGTTTTCAATCTGCGCGAAGAGCGAGGGCTTGCCGATGCCCAGCGCCTGCGCGAGCTGGTTGACGTGGATCAGCCCCTCCTCGTGTCCCTTCAGGATGTCCATGAGCACAAAGAGCATCCCCATCGGGGCAAAACCCTTCAGGGAGGACATCATCTCCACGCTGCTGAAGTTGTCCGCCGGATAAGGATTATTCCAGCCGGCGGACCTTTTTCTTGGCTTGGGCTCAGAGGGGATTGGCTTCGAGGCCTCTGGGATTTTTTCAGCTTCTTTCTTGCCAGGTTCCTTCTTGCCCTTGCCCTCTTTTGGGGGCTTCTGTGGCCTTTGCCCCCTCTGTGGCTTCGCTTCAGCCGGCTTGCCGGTGGATGGGTTCTGTTTTTTATCCTCAAGCTCGTTTTGAGTAATGTTTTTTAAACTGATACCGCGCGCCAGGGAGTTCTTTGGAGTCATCTTTTTGTTATCGGTACTCTTTTTATTATCATTTTTACGTCGTTCCTGCGGCGGCGTATCCTCATTTTGGGATATATTTTTAATATCGGTATCCTTTTTATTTCTTTTTTCCTCCGTTATCCTCGTGGCTTCGGATTTATTTTTGTTACCGGTATTCTTTTCAACCTCTTTCTTCTCTGATGACTCCATTATCTTGGGGTTGTTTTTATGACCGGTAATTTTTTCAGGCCTTTCTTGAGAGGGAGGGTTGATTTTATCGATAACGTTTTTGTTCCCGATATTGTTTTTTGTCCCCTCTCTGCGTTTTGCGCTGCGGGGCGTCGCGTCCGCGGCCTGGGGCGGCTCATCAAGGGGCTGGCCCGCGGCTTCGGGCAAGTCAGTCATTATGTTTCCCTGTTCCTGCCGGGGCGCTTTTTGCCTTGCCGGTCCCCGCCGGCGTTGAGGGCGGCGGGAGGGCTGTGCCTCCATATCCTTATCCTTGCCCTCCTTGCTCTCCTGCTCGCCGCGGAGCTTCTTTGACGCGGCATTCCTTCTGTTCTCCATGCGTGTCCCTCCATCCCAGTCCGGCCTAGTCCATTCACAACAACAGGCATAATTCTATCACCAAATTATGAATTTAGGGCGAATTTTTCCCGGGATGATTTTTGAAACCAGTATAAAATACCCGACATTCCTGCGCGCTGCCGGCCGAGGGAAAGGAAAGCGAAGATAAAGAGTATAATAGAGGGGAATGGAACGCAGGCGTCTTGCCCTCACCCCGTTGCCCGTGAGGGAACGCTGTCAGGGGCAAGCGCCGGGACAAGTTTGACAAGATCTGAATAGAGGGATTTCATGATCACACTGCGCGCGGACTTGCACACACACACCATCACCTCAGGGCATGCTTACTCCACGATCAGGGAGATGGCCGAGACGGCAGAGGAGAGGGGGCTGGAACTGATCGCCATGACCGATCATGCTCCTGCCATGCCCGGAAGTGGTCATACGCTCCACTTCTCAAATCTGAGGGCGCTCCCCCGAAAAATTGGGGAGGTTACCGTCCTGCAAGGGGTGGAGCTCAACGTCCTGGATATGCGGGGGAAAGTGGATTTGCCCAAGGAGTTGCTGACCCGCATGGAATGGCGCATCGCCAGCCTGCACGACAACGTTCTCATCCCCCAGGAGGGCAGGGACTACACGGGGCTGTACCTGGCCCTGGCGGAGAACCCTCAAATCGACATGATCGGACACTCGGATTCTCCGGATTACCCTTTCGATATTGAGGCGGTCGTGCCCGTGTGGGCTGAACAGGGCAAGGTGGTGGAGCTCAACGAGCATCACGTCTTCGACATCAGCCCGCGCCACGTGGAGAACGCCCGGCGGCTGGCCGCGGCTTGCGCCCGTTTCCGGGCCACCGTTGCGGTCAACTCCGACGCGCACACCTGCTGGAACGTGGGGAAAACCCAGAGAGCCGTGGCAATGTTAAACGAAATGGGGTTCCCCGAGGAGCTGGTCCTGAACACATCAGCACAGAAGGTGCTGGATTTTATCAAATCAAAGAAGGTATTGTAATGGAGCCTTATGCGGACGCTGCAGTTCCGGCGCGGACTGAGCCGGAGGATCAAAATTACTGGTGGACTGTCGATTTCAGCCTTTCGCCCGGCGCGAACCGGGCGTGGGACGAGGAGCGCCTTCTGACCCTGGGATCCCTGTCGGGGGCGATTGGATCAGAGCTTTTAGACGAGGACACGAGCCTGAGCCTGCGTGCCCATTATCTTGGCTCTGAGGAGCTCGACTCATTGGTGGAGAGGCTGAACGGGCTGCTTCCTTCCTTTGAGGGAGTCTCGCTGAGCCGGTGTCAGAAGACGGAGAACCAATCCTGGAGCACGCAGCACCTGGAGGCATTCCCTCCGCTGAACGTGGGGCGGTCCCTCACCGTCATGGCTCCATGGCACAAGAACGAGATAGGCTCGGAGCGCATCCCCATCTACATCTATCCCTCCTCGGCCTTTGGGACAGGTTATCACGAGAGCACACGCATCGCCCTTGAGCTTCTGGAGGACGCGGTTAAGCGGGGCGACACGGTCCTGGACATCGGGACGGGGACGGGCATCCTCTTCATTGCCGCGCTGAAGCTCGGCGCGGCCCGCGCTGTCGCGCGCGACCTGGACCCAACGACGCTCGACGAGGTGCGCCGTAACATGAACCTGAACGCGATCAACGCCAACGTCTGTGACCTCAGCGTCGGTAACCTGCTGAACGGGGTCACGACCCAGGCCAACGTCCTCACCGCCAACATCCTTCTCACCCCAAACCTCACCATGCTGCCCGATGTCAGGCGCGTCTTGAAGCCCAAAGGATACGCTGTCTTCTCCGGCATGACGGACGTTGAGCGCGGGACCTTCCTCTCCGTGCTGTCGTCGTCGGGGCTGACCGTGGAACGTGAGCTCCGCTCCGGCGACTGGTGGGGCTGCCGGGCCAAAAGGGTCCGGGGCTAGGCGTATATGGGCGGGACGGGGCTGAGGGGCCTCACGGTCTGGATACACGTTCTGGGGTGCCGTTCCAACCTCTGCGAGGGGGATTTCCTGGCCGGGGAGCTTGAGGCGCACGGGGCTGTCGTGAGCCGCGGGCTGGAGGGGGCGGATGCCGCCGTCATCGTTACCTGCTCCGTAACCGCGGAGGCCGGCCGCAAGTGCCGCCAGCTTGTGCGCCGTGCCCGCCGCGCCGTTGGGGAGCGAGGGCTTGTCGCCGTCTGTGGCTGCTGGGCGCAGGCGGTTGGGGCTGAGGACGCGCGGGAGCTGGGGGTGGATCTCCTGGTTGGGAGCCGGGGCAAATCCCGCCTTCCCGCCGCGCTCGAGGCGATGATGAACAGCTCCGCATCCGGGGGTCGCTCCTTTCAGGACCTCCGGTCCGCCCCCCTGGACGAGGGCTGGGAGGAGATGCCCCTGCGGGACACCGGACTGCACACTCGCGCCTTTGTCAAAGTCCAGGATGGCTGTGACCATTTCTGCGCCTACTGCATCATCCCATTTCTGAGAGGGCGGCCCGTCAGTCGCCCGATGGAGAACGTGCTGGCGGAGGTCCGCCGCCTTGTGGAGGGCGGTTGCCGCGAGGCGGTCCTGACGGGGATCCATTTGGGGGCCTACGGGCGCGACACGGGCTCTTCCCTGGCGGAGTTGGTGCGCGCCGTGTCGGGCATTGAGGGGCTTGAGCGGCTGAGGCTGGGGTCCCTTGAGCCCTTTTCACTGGGGGACGAACTGCTCGGAGCGCTGGCGGACAGCCCCGTGTTCTGCCCCCATCTTCACCTGCCCCTGCAAAGCGGCGACGATGGGGTCCTGTCCCGGATGCGGCGCGGCTACACGGCGGAGGGGTTTGCCCGTGTCTGCGATGCCGCGCGCGCGCGCCTGGGGAAGGACCTTCACATCTCCAGTGACGTCCTCGTGGGCTTCCCCGGAGAGGACGAGGGAGCGTTTCAGAACACCCTCGCCCTGATGCGCCGGGCGGGGCTGGGGCGTGTCCATGTCTTCCCCTTCTCCCCGCGGCCTGGCACGGCGGCCACACGCCTGTCGGCCCCGGTGTCCCCGGAGGTCCGGGACGAGCGCGCCGGACGGGCCCTGGCCCTGGGGCGGGAGCTGCTGGAGGGCTACGCCGGGAGGTTCATCGGCCGGGAGGTGGAGGTCCTGACCGAGGAGGCTGTCCCTGGGGGCCGGTGCGGGGGGCATACGCCGCACTTCCTCGAGGCCGTCTGGGAGGCGGAGGGGGACGCTGCCCCTAACGAGGCCGTCCACATTCGCGTGAGTTCTGCGGTCGGGGGCCGGCTTGAGGGCCGTCAGATATGAAGGGCCCCGCGATCGGGATAAGCCTGGGGGCGCGCAACGCCCGCGCTGCCTTTATGGCTCCAGGCGGCACCGTGAATTTGGTCCCCACCCGCTGGGGAGGGACCACGGCCCCCTCTATTGCGGGATGGGACGCCGGATGGCAGGGCGACACGGACCGCGCCGTCCTTCTGACCTCCCTGCTTCGGAGCCTGCGGGAGGATGCGGAGGTTCACCTCCATGCCTTTGTCTCCGCCTGCGTTCTGGCCGTCCCGACGGACTTCTCCATCCCACAGCGGGAGGTCATAAGGCGGGCCGCAAACGCCGCCGGGTTCGCGGAGGCCGGCGTTATCGCCGATCCTATCGCCGCCGTGTTGGCCCTGGGCTGCGAGGAACGCTGTCTTGTTTTGGATTTTGGCGCGAGGACGGCCCTCTCCGTGGTGGAGGCCGAGGGCAGCGAGGGGCAGGTGTTGGAGAGCGTGACGACGGGGCTCCCCGGCGGCAGCGCTTTTGACGCGGCCCTGGCCGCGTGGCTGGGGGAGCGTCTCTTGCTGCCCGCGAAGAAAACCGGCCCCCAGTGGCGCCTGTTGCTCCGGGAGGCGGAGCGGATCAAGATCGCGCTCTCGGGCGCAAGGTCCTTTCACTGGACACCGCCCGCACCGGAGGACGGGATGCCCCTTGCCTCCGAAAACTGGCCCGCTCCGACATTCACTGTCTATCGCGAGGAGCTGGAACGCCTCATCCGCTTCCCTCTGCGGCAGGTTGTCCATACGGTGTGGAGGCTCTGGACACGCTATGACCCGGCCCACCTGATTCTGACCGGCGGGTCAAGCCACATCCCCCTGCTCCAGGACATCCTCCGGAGGGAGGGGCCTGGGCATCCGCGCTCCGGCACGGAGGACGCGGTTGTCCGGGGCGCGGCGCTCCGGGCCGGCAGAACGTCCCCCTTACGCGAAGGGGAGAGCGCCCCGGACCCCTCTCAGGAGGGCGCTCAGCGGCTCCGCGAGCTTAAGCTCTCCCTTCTCAGCCTCGAAACGCTTTTAACCCGCCCTCAGCAGGACCGCCTGCATCTCCTGTTCCAGCGCGCGGAGGGTGCCTCCCGCGACCCGGAGATGCTGCGGCTCACGGAGGAGCTCGTCCACGACCTCAAGCAGGCCGTAGACTGATTTAATCCTGCCACGTCAGGGCAAGCTCCGCCAGCGTGCCCGCGCCCGTCCAAAGGACCTCCTCATTGACGGTAAACCGGGGATGATGGTGGGGAAAATCCCGGCCTTCGCCCAACGTCGAGGGATGCCAGAAGAACACGCCGGGCACCTTCTCCATGAAGAAGGCCATGTCCTCGGCCACCATCGTGGGGGCATCGACAGGCTTTACGTGCTCCGGCCCCACGACCTCCCCGGCCGCGCGGAGGAGCCTGGCCGTCATGCCTGGGTCGCACATCACGGGGGGCGGCCCATAGGTGAACTTCACGGACGCACTGGCCCGCATCGCCTCCGCCACCCCCTTTGCGATGGCGCGGACGCGGTCCTGAATGTCCTTTCGCGTCTTTGGGGAGAGCGCGCGAATCGTCCCCTGCATCGTGCAGCCGGGCGGGATGATGTTGGCGGCGCTGCCTGCCTGGATCGTCCCCACCGTCACCACGGCCGCCTGAGCAGGCGGAACCTCGCGGCTGACGATCGTCTGCATCGCCGTGTAGATCTGGCAGGCGACGGCAATAGGGTCCACCGCGCGGTCGGGCTGAGCCCCATGCCCGCCGGTCCCCGTGATGGTGAGGGTAAAGGTGTCCGCCGAGGCCATCAGCGCGCCGCTGCTGTAGCCGATCTCCCCCGCCTCCGCGCCGGTCCAGAAGTTCCCCGTATGGAGCCCCGCGACGGCGTCAACCTTCGGCTCCTCAAGGGCGCCGTCCCGTATCATGGCCACTGCCCCGGCCCCGATCTCCTCGGCGGGCTGGAAGATCAGCTTGACCGCCCCCTTCAGCTCTGCCCTGTGCCGCAAGAGGAGCTCCGACGCGCCCAACAGCATCGCGGTGTGCGCGTCGTGGCCGCAGGCATGC
>JAFUYV010000209.1 GCA_017476945.1 Fretibacterium sp. | reverse complement strand
CTTCATCCGCGCCGATATGGATACGACGGAAAGATTATAACAGAAAAGCCCTTTTTCTCATATTTCCGGAGTTGGCGTCTCCGGAGAGAAAAAGGGCGCTCCTCTTAAAAAGAGGTCAACCTCAAATGCGTAATAACATTATACCACATATTAATAAATCGCGGCCCCTTGAGGGTCGCGGTTGTTTTGTAGTGAAAACCCTTCTGGTATAATTTCCTGTGGAAGGGGTCCCGGTAAGGAGACAGGGCTTACCATTGATGGGGAGTCGCCTCTGCGGAAAGAAGGTGATTTCATGCGGGAACGCAGAAATCCCGGAAAGAAACAGCGGCGAAAGTATCTCTCCAAGATTACTCAACTCGCCGCTGTTCTTACTTGGTTGGCTCAATTCATCTTCATAGTTCTTCAAATCATCAAACTATGGAATGAACTGACCGGCTAAGCCGGGAATAATACCTCAAAACTTCATTGTTTCAAAAGGGCTCCGGCTCCCCTTCGCCGACCCTATTATAGCACACGATAAGCCGCGGCCCCTTGAGGGGCCGCGGCTGCTTAAATTACCTGATTTGCTTTAGAAGTTCGCGGCGTTTTGTCCGGCGATGCGGCCAAAGACCACGAAGTCCGCCACGGCGTTGCCGCCCAGACGGTTGCCGCCATGCACGCCGCCTGTGATCTCGCCCGCGGCGAACAGGCCGGGGATCACAGAGCCGTTCCCACGGAGCACGCGGGCCTGCGGGTCGATCTTCAGTCCGCCCATCGTGTGGTGGATGCCGGCGGTCACCTTGACGGCGTAGAAGGGCGCCGTGTCAAGGGGCGCGGCAAAGCTGAGCCGACCAAACTCCGGGTCGTTCCTGGCCTCGACGCAGCCGTTCCAATCCGCCATCGTCTTGGCGAAGGCCTCTGTGGGCACGTCGATGGCCTTGGCCAGCGCCTCATAGGTGTCGCCCTGCTTCATGAAACCCCGATTGATGTAACCCTTGATGACCGAGGAGGCGTCCGCCATCTTCTGATCCACCACCAGCCACGAGAAGGAGCCCGGCTGTGCGATCTCCGCCGCGGAGACCACGTCGCGCGTCCCGGTCTCGTCGGTGAAGCGCTTGCCCTCGCCGTTCACAAGGATTGCCCCGTCCCCGCGCAGGCCCTCGGTGATGAGGGCGGCCGTGTCAAACTGCACCGTCGGGTGGATCTGGATCTGCTTCATGCCCGTCACGGCGGCGCCCAGTTCCTGGCCCATGGTGATGCCCTCGCCCGTGATGCCGGGGGCGTTCGTCGTCATGAAGCCCGCCAGGGCCGGGTTGAGCCGGGCCACCATGTTGAGGTTGGCCCCGAAGCCGCCCGCCGCCAGGACCACGGCCTTCGCGCGGACGGTGATTCTGCCGCCCGCCTTGCTCACGGCCTCGACGCCCGTTATTGCGCCGGCCTCGTCAATCAGGATGGTCTTGGCCGTGGTCTCCATCATCATCCTGATGTTGCCGCGGGCCCTGCAGGCTGCCTCCAGGCGGGGGATCATGTACGCGCCCACGGAGACGACCTTGCCCTCGTCGTTGAGCGGGCGGTGGATGCGCTTGACGGACGCCCCGCCGAACGCGCCGACGGAGGTGAGGTCAATGTTGGTGGCCGTCCTGAGCCATTCGATCGCGCTGGCCGTGTTGGCGCAGAGGGTCTCCACAAGGGCGGGGTCGTTGATGCCGTGCCCGCCAATGAGCGTGTCCAGCTGCATGAGCTCAACGGAGTCGAAGTAGCCCTGGGGGTTGGCCTGCCAGGCGGCCCACTGCTCCCGGACCTTGTCCGCCAGGGCCGTGATGGCCGCGTTGTCCGCCCACTTCTCGGCGGCGACGGCCAGGGTCTTCTCCACGCCGGCCTTCTCCCTGAACTCGTTTTTGTCCTGCTCCGGCGTGTGCGCGGCGTTCATCCCGCCGGTCGCGCGCACGGAGTTGCCGCCCGCCATGCCCTGTTTCTCAATCAGGACAACGGACTTTCCGGCGTCCGCGGCCGAGATGGCGGCCACCATGCCCGCGCCGCCCGCGCCGATGATGGCGACGTCCGCCTCATGAACCTCGTCCAACATCGCCGCGGCGCTCTGACCGGCGATGCGGCCGAAGATGATGATGTCCGCCACGGCGTTGCCGCCCAGGCGGTTGCCGCCGTGCACGCCGCCCGTGACCTCGCCCGCCGCGAACAGGCCGGGGATCGCCGAGCCGTCCGCCTTCAGCACGTGGGCCTGGGTGTCGATCTTCAGGCCGCCCATCGTGTGGTGAATGCCGGGCGTGACCTTGACGGCGTAGAACGGCGCCTGGTCCAGAGGCGCGCCGAAGCTCGTCCGGCCAAAGTCCGGGTCGTTGCGGGCCCCAACATAGCCGTTCCAATCGTTCATCGTTTTGACGAAAGTTTCGGGGGGGACGCCGATGGCCTTGGCCAGCGCCTCATAGGTGTCGCCCGCGAAGGTGTAGCCCTTGGCGATGTAGCCCTCGATGACGGAGGACCTGTCCGCCATCCGCCCGTCCATGATCAGCCACGCGAAGGACCCCGGCTGCGCAATCTCCGCCGCGGAGACCACGTCCCGCGTCCGCACCTCGTCGAAGAAGCGCTTGCCCTCGCTGTTCACGAGGATTGCCCCGTCCCCGCGCAGGCTCTCGGTGATGAGGCTGGAGGAGTCGAACTGCACCGTCGGGTGAATCTGGATCTGGTCCAGGTCAACCACGGCGGCCCCAACCTCCTGCCCCATGGTGATGCCCTCGCCCGTGATGCCGGGGGCGTTGGTCGTCATGAAGCCCTTCAGCTCCGGCTTAAGCCGGGCCACCATGTCCAGGTTCGCGCCGAAGCCGCCCGTCGCCAGGATGACCGCCCTGGCGTGGATGGTGATCTTGTTGCCGGCCTTGCCCTCGGCGGTGATGCCGGAGATGGCGCCCTGGTCATCTGTCGTGATGGCCGTCGCGGCGGTCTCCATCATGATCTTGATGTTGTCACGGGCCTTGCAGGCCGCCTCAAGACGGGGGACCATGTACGCGCCCACGGAGACGACCTTCTTCTGCTCGTTCACCGGGCGGTGGCCCCGCTTGACGGACGCCCCGCCGGCCGCCCCCACGGACGAGAAGTCCACGCCGATGGAGCGGAGCCACTCAACGGCGCCGGGCGTGCTGGAGGCGAAGGTCTCCACAAGGGCGGGGTCGTTGATGCCGTGCCCGCCGATGAGCGTGTCCAGCTGCATGAGCTCCGACGAGTCGAAGTAGCCCTGAGGGTTGGCCTGCCAGGCGGTCCACTGCTCCCGGACCTTGTTGGCCAGGGCGGTGATGACCGGGTGGTCCGCCCACTTCTCCGCGGCGGTGGCCAGCGTCTTCTCCACACCGGCCTGCTCCGTGAACTTGTTCTGGCCCTGCAGCGGCGTGTGCGCGGCGTTCATCCCGCCGGTGGCACGGACGGAATTGCCGCCCACCATCGACTGCTTCTCCACAAGGATGACGCTCTTTCCGGCGTCCGCGGCGGTCAGGGCGGCCACCATGCCAGCCCCGCCGGCGCCGATGACGGCCACGTCCGCCTCATAGGTCTCGTCCACGGCCTTCTGAGCGATGGCGGCGGACTTGTACTTTTCCGGGTCCACGCCCGCGGCTGCCAGGGCGGCCTCGGCGGCCTTCAGGATACCCGTGGAACTGACCGTTGCGCCGCTCACGCCGTCCACCCTGATGGTATTGCCCTTGACCATGGCCTCCGGCATCCTCTCGACGGCGACGGAGCCGATGCCCTGGGTTTCCTTGGGGCCCTGGGCCGTCACGTTGGTGATGACGCCGTCCTGCAGGGTGACGGTCACGGTGATCGCGTCCTTCCCGCCGTAGCCGTCGCCGGCGCCTGTGCCCACAAGGGGCTTGGCGTTTGTTGGCGAGCGCATCACGATGACGAGGAGGGCGATGGCCGACAGCAGGCCGAAGACGATCCTTTTCGTGTTCCTCATAGCGCGGTTCCTCCTTTGTGAATTACGGTTTGAGAATATTATAGCCTAAATTCTTTTTAAAAAATTATTTCTTCGCGTCCTTCAGCCCCCAGAGCTGTTCGCCCTCGTCCAGGCGCTCCTCAAAGAGCTTCATCGTGCGCTCGAAGGGCTCCGCGCTCGCCAGGTCCACCCCGGCGCGCCGCAGGATGTCCAGCGACCAGTCGCTGCCGCCGCTCTTCAGGAAGGTCAGATAACGGTCCACGGCCCCCTCCTCATTGTTCAGAATGGCGGAGGCGAAGGCGTTGGCCGCCGTGAAGCCCGTCACGTACTTGTAGACGTAGAAGGCCGTGTAGAAGTGGGGGATGCGGGCCCACTCCACGCACAGCTCCGGGTCGATGGCCATCTCCGGGCCGTAGCAGGCGGCGTTGAGCTCCTGCCACAGCTTGCCCATCCACTCCGGCGTCAGCGCGCCGCCCTTCTCGACGTACTCATGGGTTTTGAGCTCGAAGTCCGCGAACATCGCCTGCCGGAAGAACGTCGTCCGCACCATGTCGTAGTAGTAGCTTAAGAGCCACTTGCGCCCGGCGTCCGTGCGGGCGTTCTTCAGCAGGTAGCCCAGCAGCAGCGTCT
Source organism: Fretibacterium sp. (assembly GCA_017476945.1). GTDB lineage: Bacteria > Synergistota > Synergistia > Synergistales > Aminobacteriaceae > JAFUYV01. The sequence continues at coordinate 723 of JAFUYV010000209.1, read as the reverse complement.
CGTTCGTCGTCGAGGCGACCTCCGCCAGCAGGATGGTGTAGTCGCCGTAGACCTGGGGCTGGTTTGTGTGGGAGTAGTGGCTGTGGAGGCTGTGCCCCATCTCGTGCACGAGGGTGAAGACGTCGCGCAGCGTGCCGTTGTAGTTCAGCAGGACGTAGGGATGCGTGGCGTAGGAACCCCAGGAGTACGCCCCCTTGCGTTTGCCCTGGTTCTCATAGACGTCAATCCAGCGCTCCGACAGGCCGCGCCTGAAGTTCGCCACGTAGTCCTCGCCCAGGGGCGCCAGGGCCTCCAGGGCCATCTCGCACGCCTTCTCGTAGGGGATCCCGTCGCCCAGGGGTTCCTCCGACAGGGGGACGCTGAGGTCGTAGTAGCGCAGCTCATCCAGCCCAAGGGCCCTCTTCCGCAGGGCGACCAGGCGGTGCATCAGGGGGGCGAACCGCTCTGCCGTGCCCACCACGTTCTCGTAAACGGCGCGGGGGACGTTGTCCCCGAACAGCGCCCGGTCCAGGCTGTCCCTGTAGCGCCGGGTTTGCGCGTAGAAGACGTCGCCCTTCACGGAGCCGGAGTAGAGCGCGCCGATGGCGTTCTTGAACTTATCGTAGGTCCCGTGGATGCCCAGGAAGGCGGCCTTGCGGACCTCACGGCTGGGGCTGCGGCTGAGGCGGTACCATCGCTCCTCCGTCAGCTCAACGTCGCTGCCCTTCTCATCCTTGATGGTGG